>JAQZBM010000110.1 GCA_029238945.1 Clostridia bacterium | reverse complement strand
AGTCTCTGTCAGCGATGCAGGTAATGTGCTCCATGGAGCCATGTAGAGATTCAACATATTCCTTCGCAAACTCACTTAGTTCGCCTATAGGAGAATATTTTTTGAGAATTACTTCTCCTTCTCTGTCAGTGAATATCTCAAGAGGGTCTCCTTCACGTATGCGCAGCGTTCTTCTTATCTCTTTTGGTATAACAACTCTTCCAAGATCATCAATTCTTCTAACAATACCTGTTGCTTTCACCTGCATATCCTCCTTTATATAATTTACATAATCACCATTGTAATGTTATTATTTTACCATCTTGATAATTTTATACACAATTTTCTAAATTATTGCTATACCTCTGATGCAGCAACAACATGACCTTTGCATATGAAAGACTTAAAGCAAAGTGGAATAGATGCCCAAATTCATAGTTAGTATTATCGAAGAAACTTGATTTTATGTACTTAAATAAAAGGCTTCCATTATAGCACTCTAACGACTAATGAAGCCTTTTATGATACTCGCTTAGGTCACATGCACACTAATGTAGAATAGATGTTCCTGCTCGTATTTAAAAAGAGATGCTGCACCTTTTGATGCAGCATCTCTATATTATAGATTCTTCGGATATGTCTTTATACTTGCCTTAGTTCTCATTTCAGTTATAAGCTCCTGATATACATTGCCCTTCTCATTTTCAAGCATGGACAGCTTCAGCTCTTCCTGAATGTCTTCCAATTTATCATATTTCTTATCTTCAACCTTGATTATATGATATCCAAAATCAGTCTTTACAAGGCCGCTGATTTCACCGACTTTTAGCTTGAATGCAGCTTCCTCAAATGCCTCTACCATTTCACCCTTTCTGAAATAGCCGAGATCACCCTTGTTTTCTTTTGCACTTGGGTCTTTTGAGAATTCATAAGCAAGGTCATTGATGCTTTCGCCCTTTTCCACTCTTTCAAGCATTTTCTTTGCTTCTTCCTCATCCTCCAAAAGGATATGGCTGACCTTTACACTGACAAATTGCGCTTGATTTTGAGCATAAAATGCAGCTGCCTCATCATCTGTCACTTGAACATCTGCTGTCAGCTTCTCCTGAAGCTTTCTTGTCAATATATCTTTTCTAATAGTATCCTTTAGGGTCTCTAGAGTCATTTTCTGTGATGCTAAGAACTCATCGAACTTTTGCTCCGAATCGAAATATTCTCTGGCTTTATCCACTTCTGCGTTGATTTCCTCATCGCTTGCCGTAATACCTGTCTTTATTGCCTCCTGCTCTTGAACCTTTATATCAACAAGCATATCCAATACTTTTTCCTTCATAACATCGATATATTTTCTGCCGTCAACATCCTTGTCCCATATATCTGTACCGTACTGTGCTTCATATTGTACCTTGAACATCTCAAACATTTGGTCAAACTCGGCCTTCATTATCTTTTCGCCGCCAACCTCTGCAACTACAGAATTAGCTGTCGCTTCCGGGTTCTTCTTTACTAAACCGCAGCCTCCTAGTACCAAGGATATTGATATTGCCATGACTGCTAGTAAAAGAGCTGTTTTCTTAACGTTCTTCAATTGTTCATCTCTCCCCCTGATTATTTTTGGTGAGTTGTGGTTCACCCTTTGGCATTCTTAATGTTTATATAGTATATAATTATATCTTATTTCCGGAGTTATGCAAACTATCAATTTTTTCAATTATCTCACGAATTGTCTTCAGCAGTTCCTCAGGTCTCTCATCTCCGGCTTTTAGCGTAAAATATGGCTGTTCGCTGGCTGTAAACAATATCCTATTCCTGTACATAGCTGCAATTTCCATTGCATGCTGCGCCTTGATATATTTGTCTGTCTTGAACTTGATGAGGATGCTGCTGCCTTTTTGTGTTAAGTTGCTGATTCCGAGTTTCTGAGCCAGCTGCTTGATATATGCTATAGTCAGAAGATTCCTTGTAACAGTCGGTGTATCTCCAAACCTGTCCTCTACCTCTTCTTCTATATCATATAGGTCCTGCCGGCTTTCTATAGATGCAATTTTCTTGTATATTTCAATTTTCTGGTCCTCGTCTGAAATATAGCTTTCAGGTATATAGGCATTTATTTGAAGCTCTATGCTGGTTTCAACCTGCTTTTGAGGTACATCCCCCTTCAGCTCTTTTAAGGTATCCTCCAAAAGCTTAATGTACAAGTCATAGCCTATTGCCTCCATGTGTCCATGCTGTTCTTTTCCCAGCAGGTTTCCGGTACCGCGTATTTCAAGGTCTCTCATGGCTATCTTGAAGCCTGAGCCAAACTCAGTGAATTCCTTTATGGCCCGCAGGCGCTTCTCAGCCACCTCGTTTAAGACCTTGTCCTTTTGATAAGTAAAGTACGCGTAAGCCAATCTGTTTGATCTTCCTACTCTTCCCCTTAACTGATAAAGCTGTGACAGACCCATTCTGTCAGCATCGGATATTATGATTGTGTTGACATTGGGTATGTCCAACCCTGCCTCTATGATAGTGGTACATACCAGCACATCATACTCATCGTTATAGAAATCCAGCATGGTATCCTCCAACACCTTCTCATCCATCTGACCGTGGGCAAAAGTGACCCTGGCATCAGGCACAAGCTCCTTTATGCGTGCTGCCACCTTGCTTATACTTCTGACTCTGTTGTGAAGATAGTATACCTGACCTCCGCGGGCAATTTCCTTTGTAATAGCATCCCGGATTACATCCTCGTTGTGCTCCATAACATAGGTCTGCACAGGATAGCGTTCCTCCGGCGGCTGTTCAATGATACTTATATCCCTGATGCCTATCATGGACATATGCAGGGTTCTCGGTATAGGTGTAGCTGACAAAGTAAGCACATCAACATTTGTCTTCAGACTCTTTATCTTTTCCTTATGAGCCACGCCGAACTTTTGCTCTTCATCTATTACCAGCAGTCCCAAGTCCTTGAACTTTACACTGTCCTGCAGCAGCTTGTGGGTTCCTACAATGACATCTATCGTCCCGTTTTTCACATCCTGTATAGTCTTTTTCAGCTCCGCAGCAGTTTTGAAGCGTGAAAGCACATCCACCTTTATAGGGAAGCCTCCAAACCTCTGTATACAGGTATTATAATGCTGCTGTGCAAGTATGGTAGTAGGAGCCAATATAGCAGCCTGCTTGCCGTCCATGACGCATTTGAAGGCTGCTCTCAAAGCTACTTCAGTCTTACCATAGCCTACATCCCCGCAGAGCAGTCTATCCATAGTTCTACCCTGCTCCATGTCCTTCTTTATTTCTTCTATACATCTTAATTGGTCCTCTGTTTCCTCATAGGGGAACATGTCCTCAAATTCCTTCTGCCATCTTGTATCGGGAGAAAAAGGGTGTCCGATAATTTGCTGTCTCTCTGCGTAAAGCTTCAAAAGGTCTATAGCCAGTTCCTGAATGTTCTTCTGCGCCTTGGCTTTTGTTTTTGACCATTCGGCACTGCCCAGCTTATTCAGCTTAGGAAGCTTTTCCTCTCCTCCGATATATTTCTGGATGACATCCAACTGCTCTGTAGGTATATAGAGCTTATCGTTCCCTCCGTATTTTATGTGCAGGTAGTCTCTTGTAAGGCCGCCTACCGTAAGCTTTTCCACTCCGACATACTGACCTATACCGTGGTTTTCATGCACTACATAATCGCCCACCTTCAAGTCGGTGAACACCTTAATCAGTCTGCCTTTCTTTTTGGGAGCCTCTCTCTTCGGCGCTGCAAAAACCTCTCTGTCGCTTATTACGGAATACCTGATGGACGGAAATTCAAAGCCGCTGTTCAAGGTTCCGGGCATTACAATAACATGCCCATCCTGCAGCTCTATATCCAGTTCTGCCTTGTATATGGCATTTATGTCCTGTTCCCTCAAGCTCTGAACAAGGCGCTTGCCTTTATCCTCAGTGCCCGATAGTATCAAAACCTTATATCTCTTATTCTTCCACAGCATCAGCTCATCCATCAGAAGATCCAATTTGCCGTGGAAGGGGTGCATAGATCTTGATACAAAGCTTATTATGGTATCCGGTCTGAAATCTGCACTGCTCTTCAATAAAGTGTTGAAGCTTATGCATTTATGGTTTCTGAACTGCAGCAGCAGCTGATCATAGGTAAAATACGCGTTGTATTGGTCCGGCAGCACCTCATTGGCCTCCAAAAGCTGCTTGAAATGCTCCTGGAACTCCAGGTTTATGTTGTCATATCTTTGCCTTACCCTGCTTGGCTCATCAATGACAATCACAAATTCCTTCATATAGTCCAATATGCTTTGGAAATTTATCTTGAAAAAGCTTATATATCTTTCAATTCCTTCGAAGTAGACACCTTGGGACAGCTTGTCAATATCCTCCCTGATGTATTCCTCCAGCTTCTCTGCTTCCTTCTTCTTTCCGGAGGCGTTTAAGTTCTTGAGCCTTTTCTCCAGATGATTCTTTATGCTTACTGCTGCCTCTTTAAGCTCCTCTTCCTTGAACAAAAGCTCTCTTGCCGCATTTATCTCAACCTCATTTATTTTATCAATGGAGCGCTGAGTAATTGCGTCAAAGTGTCTGATTGAGTCAACTTCATCGCCAAAAAGCTCTACTCTTACAGGGTTTTCCTCTGTCAAAGGATAGAAGTCAACTATTCCGCCTCTTACCGAGAATTGTCCCTTACCCTCTACCATATCTACCCTTTCATAGCCTGACATGATAAAAAGCTTGATAAAATTATCGGTATCTACAGTATCCCCTAATGCAAGCAGTGTTTTCATCTCTGCAAACCTGCTGCCGGGAACCATCTTTTGAATCAGGGCTTCAACGGAGGCGCATACAATCTTTGTCTTTCCATTTAGAAGCTCATTTATAGAAGCCAGTCTTTGCTGTCTTACCTCACTGCTTCGCGCATCTATCTTATGAAAAATGATTTCACCTGAGGTAAGTAGCAGTGCAGAACCAGGTATCAGGAAATTAATATCCTCAAACAGCTTTCTTGCTGCTATCTCATTATGTGTAATAACCAAGCAGCTTTTATTCATTTCATTGTTTAAGGCAGCAGCTATTAAGGATTTCTGCGTATCAGATATCCCATAGGCTTCAATATTCCTGCCGCTGCCCTTTGTGCTTTCCATAAGCAGCTTGTACTCAGACATGCTCTCCAAGGGTTTTATTATGTTCTGAAAGCTCATTCTTTCACCTCCTATGCAAAACAACATAGAGGTCGGATAAAAAATACCCCACCTCAAGACCTTTACTGAAAGACAATAACCTTAACTATTATATTTATTCATGGCGATATTTATACCGCTGTGAACTATTTCCTCCACCGCAAGAGCAGACTTCGTCACAGCCTCCTCCATCAAGGGCACCTCTTCCTTGCTGAACTTGGTCATGACGTAATCCGCCAAATCCATATACTCAGGCTGCTTCCCTACTCCAATTCTTATCCTTGGGAAGCCCTGATTGTTCAGCAGGTATATGATGGACCTCATGCCGTTGTGAGTACCTGAACTGCCGCTGGGTCTTATGCGGACCTTACCCACAGGCAAATCTATATCATCATAAATGACAATAAGATTTTCTAAGGGCAGCTTGTAGAAATTCACTATATCCATCACGCACTCACCGCTTAGATTCATATAGGTCTGGGGTTTGACCAGCATGATTTTTTCTCCTGCTATAGTTCCCTCTCCGATTACTGCCTTATGCTTTATTTTATTAAACTTTATACCATGCTGCTCAGCAAAATAGTCAACCGTCACAAAGCCGACATTATGCTTGGTAGCTGCATAGCGATCCCCTGGGTTTCCTAGTCCCACAACTACATACATTCAAATCTCTCCATACATTTTGTTATAACACATTAAGCCGGGGATAAGGCTCCCCGGCATGCTATTTACTATTATGTTCTATATTTTTTGGTATTAATCAAATAACTTACTTAATGATAAGCCTTCATAAATTCTTTTTATTGCTTCTGCAAGCAATGAAGCTACTGAAAGAACCTTAATCTTATCCATTATCTTATCTTCAGGTATTGGAATAGAGTTTGTTACAATCAGTTCCTTTATGGATGGATCAGCCAGTCTTTCATATGCAGGACCAGACAATACCGCATGTGTACAAGCAACGTATACGTCCTTTGCGCCCATGCTCTTTAATGCCTTTGCAGCATTAAGTACCGAGCCTGCTGTATCTATCATATCGTCAACTATTATGCAGTTCTTGCCGTTGACATCACCTATTATGTTCATAACCTCTGATACATTTGGCTTTGGTCTTCTTTTATCAATTATTGCTATAGGTGCATCCAACTTGCCGGCAATTCCTCTTGCTCTTGAAACTCCGCCTACATCAGGTGATACAACTACTATGTCATCCAGCTTCTTATTTATGAAGTAGTTTGTAATAAGCGGTGCAGCTACCAAGTGGTCAACAGGAATATCAAAGAAGCCTTGTATCTGCGCTGCATGCAGGTCCATTGTTATTACTCTGTCTGCACCGGCTGCTTGTATAAGGTTAGCCACAAGCTTAGCAGAGATTGGGTCTCTTGATTTTGCTTTTCTGTCTTGTCTTGCATAGCCATAGTATGGAATTACAGCATTTATTCTTCCTGCTGACGCTCTCTTCAGGGCGTCTATCATTATAAGCAGCTCCATAAGATTATCATTTGCAGGGGCGCTTGTAGATTGAATTACGAAAACGTCTGCACCTCTTATGGATTCGAAAATACTTACTCCAATTTCTCCATTGCTAAAAGTACTTACCTGAGCATCCCCTACTGATAAGCCAAGGTTGAAGGCAATGTCCTTTGCCAGCTCCTTATTGGCATTACAGCTAAGAATTTTAATGCTCTTACCGTGTACGTTCATTGATTAGAAACCTCCCAAAATTTTATTCTTTAGATATATGATTATTTTAATTTTTTAACCCAGCCCTCTTTGTTCTCCTGCTTTGCTCTTCCTATTGCCAAGCTATCCTCCGGAACATCCTTTGTAATTGTTGTGCCTGCTGCTAAATACGAGCCCTTCTTAACAGTTACCGGTGCTACCAGATTTACATTACAGCCGACAAAGCAGTCGTCCTCTACAGTAGTCCTGTTCTTTTTCTTGCCGTCATAGTTAACGAATACAACTCCACAGCCCAGATTTACGTTGCTTCCAACATCACCGTCTCCAATATAAGTCAAATGTGATGCCTTGGAGTTATCTCCGAAATTCGAATTCTTCATCTCAACAAAATCGCCAATTTTCGCATGCTTCCCTATTACATTGCCCGGACGCAAATATGCGAAGGGTCCCACAGTAGTACCCTCTCCAACTTTGCTCTCAATTATTACTGAATTTTGTACGCTGACACCTTTGTCTAATATTCCGTCGCGAATCCTCGAAGCCGGTCCTATTATGCAGTCTTCATCAATTATAGTATTACCCTCAAGGATACAGCCCGGATATATGGTGACGTCTCTTGCTATTTTTACAGTCTTATCTATATATGTATTGCCAGGGTCAATTACTGTAACCCCCGCAAGCATATGCTTCCTTACTATTCTCTTTCGCATTATATCTGCTGCTTCAGCAAGCTGAAGTTTATTGTTTACACCCATTATCTCTGCAGGGTCATCAGTCTTAAATGCAGCAATCCCGTAACCCTCAGCTCTTATTATGTGCAGACAGTCTGTCAAATAATATTCTTTTTGCGCATTATCATTTGTCAGCTTCTTCAAAGCCTTCTTCAGCTGCGGTCCGTTGAAGAAATACATGCCTGAGTTGATTTCCTTAATAACTTTTGTCTCTTGGTCTGTGTCTTTATCTTCAACAATGGACTCAATCAAGCCTTCCTTGTTTCTTAGTATTCTTCCATAGCCTGTCGGGTCTTCATAATCGGCAGTCAGCACAGTAACGCCATAGCCCCCCTGCTTATGGAATTCATACATTTCCATCAGCTTGGCTGATGAAACCAATGGAGTATCGCCATACAGCACCAAAATATCTCCATCATTTATATATTCTTCCGCCTGCATAACCGCATGTCCTGTGCCCTGCTGAACCTCTTGCAGAACGAATCTGACACCTGATACAGCCGCCTTTACTTTATCTGCTCCATGACCTACAACAACTATAGGCTCCTCGCAGCCAATTTCCTTCGCACTGTTTATTACATGCTCCACCATCGAAAGTCCGCAAAGCTTGTGCAAAACCTTGGGAAGCTTAGAATACATTCTTTTTCCTTCTCCTGCAGCAAGTATTACTGCAGTAACATTGCATACATTATTCAATATATCACCTCTATTATATATTTTTTTCATATCTATGTATACAATTTGTGATAAACAATCTACAAACCACTTATATTTTAATACATATGTATTGCCAGAGCAAACCAAATTTATTATTTCCCGAGTTTTGACATGTCTGCATCTTTTATCATGGCATGTATCTCTTCAAATCGCATCAAAAAAATTGATAATAGACAGTTTTTTGTCTATTATCAATTTTCTCTATACAAATCTTAAACTTATATCCATTGCAATTACAGAATGGGTAAGTGCTCCTACCGATATCAGGTCTACGCCTGTCCTCGCTATTGCCTTTGCGCTTCTTTCGCCTTCAAGAGCTACATTGCCTGATGCCTCCAGCAGCGCTTTTCCTTTTGCCAGCTTGACTGCTTCTGCCATCATGTCTAAGGACATGTTATCAAGCATTATGATTAAGCTGCTCAAGAGACTCCACCTCTACCTCAATTTTCAATGCATGAGAGAGCTTGCTCTTCGCTGCCTGCACAGCAGGTGTTATTCCTCCTGCCGCCTTTATGTGGTTATCTTTAATCAATACCAAATCAGACAGGTTGTATCTATGATTATAGCAGCCTCCTGTCAGTACGGCGTATTTATCCAATATTCTCAAGCCGGGTATAGTCTTTCTTGTATCAACAACTCTTGAGGAAGTGCCTTCCACAGCCTCGGCATATTTGCCTGCAGCAGTTGCGATGCCTGACATCCTCTGAAGAAGATTCAAGGATACACGCTCACCCTTTAGTATGTTTCTCGCAGAGCCGCTGATTTCAGCTATTATTTCACCCTCATTTACCTTCTTGCCGTCCTTAGCATGTATCTCAAAAACAATAGAGGAATCCAATATTTCAAAAACCCTTTTACATACCGCTATGCCGCATACTATACCTTTCTGCTTGGCTATGAACTTACCTGATATTTTGGCTGATTCAGGTATGGTAGTGTCTGTCGTAACGTCACCCCAGCCCAAGTCTTCCTCCAGGGCGTTCCTTATTATCTTATCTACTGTAAACATTTCCAACATATCATTATGCCTCCAGTCGTTTAATCGATTCTATAGTGGCTTCCTATGCTTGTTTTTCTTCTTATTGCACCCTTCAGTATCAAGGATGCTATATATGCAATATTCAATGTTTCCATATCTTCCGGGCTGTCCAGGCTGTCTTTCTCCAGCAGAGCAATATATTCATTGACCTTTCTAAGTGCCATGCTCATGTCTTTTCCATTTCTTTCTATACCTGCATGGTCATTCATAAGGTTTTTAATGCTCTCTCTGATGCCCGAAGTATCTGCAGCACTAATATTTTCTCTCTTATATTGAATTTCCGGCTGCTCCAAGTTTACCTCTGCTACGGTTGAATTTATCTTCTCAGCACATCTTCTTCCATAAACAAGGCCTTCCAGCAGTGAGTTGCTGGCTAATCTATTTGCGCCGTGAACGCCTGTATTTGCCGCTTCTCCGCAGGCATACAGACCCTTGATGTTGGTTTGTCCCCACAGGTCAGTCCTTATTCCGCCCATGAAATAATGCTGAACGGGGCATACAGGGATATATTCCTTTGTTATGTCTATGCCTTCCTTCAAGCAATGCTTGTAAATGTTCGGGAATCTTGTCTTAATAAACTCAGGGTCCTTATGCGTAACATCCAGATATACAAAGGGGCTTCCTGTTTTCCTCATCTCAGTAAATATGGCTCTTGCCACAATGTCTCTTGGTGCAACCTCCGCCATCTCATGGTATTCCGGCATGAACCTTTTGCCCTCTGTATTTCTTAAGATTCCACCCTCTCCTCTGACAGCCTCAGAAATCAAGAATTTATTCTCATAGGCTGCTGTGCTGTACATAGCAGTTGGATGGAACTGTACAAACTCCATGTTTGTCAGTTCTGCTCCGGCTCTATATGCCATTGCCATTCCATCGCCTGTAATAACTGCTGCATTGGTAGTATTCTTATAAACCTGTCCTACCCCGCCGCTGGCTAAAATCAAAGCCTTGCTGGCTATGTATCTGTACTCGCCCTCTATCTTTACTATAAGTCCCTTGCAGCCCTTTGGATCCGAAACTATATCCACTGCAAAGCAGTTTTCCAGAATGCTTATATTGCTTCGCTTCTTACATTCTCTAAGCAAAGAATCAAATACCTCTCTGCCTGTAGCATCTCCTAAGGCATGAACTATACGGAACCTTCTATGTCCGCCTTCTCTGGTTGTTGTAAGTGTACCGTCCGGATTTCTGTCGAAATTCGTACCGATACTGCAAAGCATTTCAATATCTCTAGGTGCCTGCTGTACCAAAACCTTTACCGCAGCCTCGTCGCAAGCTCCTGCACCCGCCTTAATTGTATCCTCGAAATGATACTCAGGCATATCCCCCTCTGCTACAGCAGCTGCTATTCCGCCTTGTGCAAGGTATGAATTGTTCTCTGCCAGGGTTTCCTTGCTAATAATCAATACCTTTAAGTCCCTATCAAGATTAATAGCGGAGTACAAGCCTGCAACTCCGCTTCCTATGACAATTACATCACAAGTTTCTTTTTTCAGTTTATCTATATCAAAACCGTTTAAATATCTAAGAGGCATATTCGTCTCCCCCTCATTTCCACTCCAAATTAATTTAAGTTAGCTTATCTTCAGCATTTCCTCTAAGGATTTTAGAGCCTTAACTCTGATTTCCTCATCTATACTGATTTCATGCTGCATATTCAGCAGTGCGTCATGGACATCCTGAAGCCTTGTTTTCTTCATATTTGTGCATACAAGACCCGGTGACAGTAAATAGAAGTTCTTGTCGGGATTCTCTTTTTTAAGAGTATGCATTACGCCTTCCTCAGTTCCTATTATAATGTCCTTATCCGGTATCTCCTTAGCATACTTTATTATTTCGGAGGTACTGCCCAGGAAGTCAGCCAAGGCCTGAACCTCCGGCTCACATTCAGGATGCACCAACAGCTTTGCATTTGGATGAAGCTCCTTTATCTTCTTTACTTCATCAGCTCTTACTCTTTTGTGAGTTATACAGAAGCCCTTCCAAAGAATGATTTCCTTTTCGGGCACTTTCTTCGCAACATAGCTTCCAAGATTTTGGTCAGGTGCGAATATAATCTGTTTATTCTTCACACTTTTAATTACTTTTACAGCATTTGACGAAGTACAGCAAATATCTGCTTCAGCCTTTACTTCAGCAGAAGAGTTAACATAACATACCACGGCAGCCTCAGGATACTTTGCCTTCATCTCTCTCAACCGTTCAGCCGTTACCATATCTGCCATAGGACAGCCTGCATCCAGAGCCGGAAGCAGAACAGTCTTTTCCGGTGAAAGAATTTTTGCGCTTTCAGCCATGAAATGAACACCACAGAAAACTATTACCTTATGCTGTGTATTAGCTGCATGCTTACTTAATGCAAATGAATCTCCTACAACGTCAGCTACCTCTTGTACCTCAGCTACCTGATAATTGTGAGCTAAAATTATTGCGTCCCTTTCCTTTTTCAGCCTAATTATTTCGTCTACTAAATTTTTCTGTTCCATTTCTACCCTACCTTTTGATTTTTCTTTTTATGTAAATTTTAAAATATTCAAAGAATCCAGTTTTTTCCTCTACTTATAAATTGCACAAAATATTGAATATATAAAATAAAGAAGCATTAGTGCAATTTATATAGAATATAACACTTATTTCTAGCTTTTTCAACAATAAATAATATTAAAAGACGTATGAAGGAAGCAAAATCAACGTCTCTTA
>JAQZBM010000109.1 GCA_029238945.1 Clostridia bacterium | reverse complement strand
GAAGCAGGCAGAATATAAAAAGTGAGGAAATAGGATGATAAATGAAGGTACTTTAAAGGAAATCAGAAGAAGAAGAACCTTTGCTATAATATCCCACCCTGACGCAGGTAAAACAACCCTGACAGAGAAGCTGCTTCTATACGGAGGAGCCATAAGACTAGCAGGTTCTGTAAAGGCAAGGAAGGCACAGAAGCATGCCGTGTCAGATTGGATGGAGATTGAGAAGCAAAGAGGTATTTCGGTTACTTCCAGTGTTATGCAGTTTGAATACCAGAACTACTGCATAAACATACTTGATACACCTGGGCATCAGGACTTCAGTGAGGATACCTACAGAACTCTTATGGCAGCAGACAGCGCTGTCATGATTATAGACTCTGCAAAGGGTGTGGAGGCTCAGACTAAGAAGCTTTTCCATGTATGTAAAATGAGAGGCATCCCGATTTTTACCTTTATAAACAAGATGGACAGAGCGGGTAAGGACCCTTACGAGCTTATTGAAGAGATTGAAAAGGTACTGGGAATCAAGTCATATCCTATGAATTGGCCTATAAGAATAGGAAACTCCTTTATCGGGATATATGATAGAAAAATGATGCAGATTGAACTGTTTGACAGCGGTGACCACGGACAAAGCGTCGTAGCGTCAAACAAGAAGGGCATAAACGACCCTGTTTTCAGAGATTTGCTTGGTGAAGAAGCGCACCAGAAGCTTATCGACGACATTGAGCTATTGGATATGGCAGGGGATGAGTTCAATACAAAAGACGTCCTTAAGGGAGAGCTGACACCGATATTTTTCGGCAGTGCCATGACAAACTTCGGCGTACAGGTTTTCTTGGAGGAATTTTTAAATATGACTACACCGCCTACTTCAAGAACCTCGGATGCAGGAGAGATAGATCCTGAAGGCGACAGCTTCTCAGGCTTCATATTTAAGATACAGGCAAATATGAATCCTACGCATAGAGACAGAATTGCCTTTATGAGGATTTGCTCCGGCAAGTTTGAGAAGGGAATGGCGGTAAATCACGTACAGCAGGGCAAGCAGATAAAGCTGGCGCAGCCGCAGCAGTTCCTTGCACAGGACAGGGAAATAATTGAAGAGGCTTATGCCGGAGACATCGTAGGGGTATTTGATCCGGGTATATTCAATATAGGAGATACTCTTTGCGAAGGAAACAGCACATTTAGGTTCCAAGGTATACCAACCTTTGCACCGGAGCATTTTGCGAGAGTTTATACTAAGAACTCCTTGAAAAGAAAGCAGTTCATGAAGGGCATAGACCAGCTGTCAGAGGAAGGTGCCATACAGGTATTCATGCAGCCTGACTCAGCGACTCAGGAATATATTATCGGAGTTGTTGGCATACTTCAGCTTGAGGTGTTGGAGTACAGACTTAAAAATGAATACAATGTAGAGGTAAGCATGGACCATCTACCTTTCAAATATATAAGATGGATAAAAAATCAAGACTTCAACAGCAAGAGTGCTAAGTTAACTACAGATACTATGGTTGCTGTAGACCAGTATGACAACTATGTACTTCTTTTCCAAAATGAGTGGTCTATAAGCACTGTACAGGATAGAAATAAGGAGCTTGAGCTTACTGATATATTAAGCAGATAGCACGTAAAATTTAATTCAGAAGACCCCTGACATACTGTCTTTCAGAAAGTCAGAGGTCTTTTACAATTTTGAGCAGCATATATGAATGCGCTGTATCTTTCGGCTAAATATTTTACAACTGCCTATGCCGTATTCGGGTAACTGTGAAAAGATCCTTCACTGCGTTCAGGATGACAATAGTGAAGTATAATGTAGAATCTTTAGCACGTTATTATATATAATATAAAATATTAAATTAATAATTGCATTCAATTGGTTTAATCTTTAATATATTAATATATAGTTATATAAGACTTAGATACGGATGTGATAATATGTATCCAATAACTCATATATGGTTTGCTGAGAAGGTGCTGGGGTATAGGAACAGCAGCCTGATTCTGGGTGCCATTTTCCCTGATATAGCAGTAACAAGATGTCTAAGCTATCTGGATACCCACTATTGCGGATGGAAGCTTTATAATCATATGAAGCAGTATGATTCGGATTTCGCAAAGGCAATGATAACACATACAGTAAATCCTATGGGTCTGGATTACTATGGAGATGAAAGCTACAAGTCAGGCTACAAGGGCTACTGCTTTCAAAAGGCAAAGGAGATAGCTGAGGAAGTCATAAAGGCATGCAATATACCGGAGAATTTTGGATTATGGAAGGCTCATAATTTTATTGAAATGGGGATTGAGCTTAATGTTATTGATGCAGACTTAAGCTTGCATCAGGATTTGTATAAGGTCTCTCAGAATAAAAGTGTGATTGATTGCATAGCAAAGCCTGTTGAGGATTACTATAGCTTGAAATCGGGACAAATATCAGAAAGCTTCAAGAGATATGCAGAATACATAGAACTGGAACAGCCAAACAGCAGCACTCTGGCTGTGAAATACGACATGCAGATGCAGTCCAAGCATGGCATCAATATAAATATAGAGGAAAGCGCAAGGATTATACAAAGCTGCAGAGAAATTGTAAGAGAAGACATTGATGAATTCATGGACTACTGTACTGCAAACATAAGAGTATTGGTTGAAGGAGGGGACAAAAGTGAGCCCAAATAGGAACATATTTATAATAGGACACAAAAATCCGGATACGGATTCCATATGTTCATCTATAGCCTATGCTCACCTTAAGAATGCTATAGACAAGGAAAATTCTTATATTCCTAAGAGAATAGGCACAGTAAGCAGTGAAACAGAATTTGTGCTGGATTTTTTCAAGGTGGAGCGGCCGGAATTTGTAACAGATGTAAAGACACAGGTAGAGGATATAAGTATAAAAAGCTTTCCGACAGTAAAACCCTCCATATCCATGAAAAAAGCCTGGGAAACAATGAAGGGCTTCAATATAAAAACCCTGCCTGTATCTGAGGATGGTCACAAGCTTGAGGGTATAATTACAGTAGGGGATATTGCAGAGTCCTACATGGATATTCATGATACAAGCATATTGGCAAAGGCAAACACACCATATAAAAATATTATTGAGGTTCTAAACGGCGAGCTCATTGTAGGTGATAAAGAGGACCGTGTAAACAGCGGGCAAATTCTGATTGGAGCCATGAATCCTGAGGTTATGGAGCACTACATAAACTCAGGCGACATTGTGATATTGGGAAACAGATATGAAACTCAACTGTTGGCAATAGAAATGCAGGCACAGTGCCTCATAATTACCGGAGGGCTTCCGGTGGCAAATTCCATCAAGAAGCTGGCGGAAAACAATAATTGCTCTATAATCATATCTCCACATGACACTTATATGGTGGCAAGACTTATAAATCAAAGTACACCTATAAGCTACTTCATGAGAAAGTCTCAATTGACCATATTCAATATGGAAGACTACATTGATGAAATCAGAGAGATAATGGTTAAGAAGCGCTATAGAAACTTCCCTGTAGTAGACAGCGAGAACAACATCCAGGGTATGATTTCAAGAACCTCTCTTATCAATTTGAAGCGAAAGCAGGTAATACTTGTGGACCATAATGAAAGGTCACAGGCAGTAGAAGGCTTAGAGGAGGCAGAAATACTGGAAATCATTGACCATCATAGAATCGGTGACATTGAAACCGGAGGACCGGTATATTTCCGTAACCAGCCTTTGGGCTGCACCGCTACAATAGTTACAAACATATATAAGGAAAACGGAGTGGAAATACCAAAAGGCATTGCGGGTATTCTTTGTGCGGCAATATTGTCCGACACATTGATGTTCAAGTCTCCTACCTGCACTCAGATGGATATTGAGACTGCGGAGGAATTGGCTGCAATTGCAGAGATAGACATGTTTGAGTTCTCAAAGAATATGTTCAGGGCAGGCTCAAATCTTGCAAATAAAAGTGAAAGTGAGATTTTCTATCAGGATTTCAAACAATTTAAGGTTGGCAATATCACCTTAGGAGTAGGCCAAATAAACTCCATGGACAGAAGGGAATTAGATGAAATCAAAGATAGGATGCTGGATTTCATGAAGCTTGTCAACAAAGACAAGAAGCTGGATTT
Source organism: Clostridia bacterium (assembly GCA_029238945.1). Lineage (GTDB taxonomy): Bacteria > Bacillota > Clostridia > Lutisporales > Lutisporaceae > GWB2-37-7. The sequence goes on along the minus strand of JAQZBM010000109.1, from coordinate 4,607 downwards.
GGTGCTATTTATGCTGACTGATATTGCCAATGAAAGTACACAGCTTTTGTTTGTAGGAAGTCATACAGAACTGGTATCGAGAGCCTTCGACGGAGCAATTGAAGGAAACTCCATCGAGCTGCCCGGTGTTGTATCCAGAAAGAAACAGGTTATACCACCATTAGTTAATAGTTATGAATAGTTTTAGGGGGTTATATTTTGGGGTTATTTGATTATTTATTTATTTGCGTTGCCGGCTTTATCGCAGCCGCTGTGGATTCTATCGCCGGAGGCGGCGGACTTATAAGCTTGCCGGCAATTATGGCAGTAGGGGTTCCTACACATGTTTCTTTGGGAACTAATAAGTTTGCCAGTACCTGTGCATCCTTTACAAGTACCTTGACCTTTGCAAAGTCAAAGAAGATATATATGCCTCTTATCAAGTATCTTATACCCATGACGCTGATAGGTGCGGGACTTGGAGTATATACGGCGCTTAAGGTTGACCCTTCAGTACTTAAAGTAATGGTACTGGTGCTTATTTTCGTAGTAGCGATTTACACTATGATAAAGAAGGATTTCGGCAATGAAGATAAATTCAAGGGCTTGACTAAGCTGAATATATTTTACGGCTGTGTCTTTGCCTTTTTCCTAGGCTTCTATGACGGCTTCTTCGGACCTGGGACAGGCTCTTTCCTGATTTTCCTGTTCATCAGTATATTTGGCTTTGACTTCACTGTCAGCGCAGGTAATGCAAAGATATTAAACTTTGTAAGCAATATTACATCCCTTGTACTCTTTGCAATAAACGGAAAGATAATGTACCTGGTTGGAATACCAATGGCATTGTTTATGATATTGGGAGCCAGGGTTGGAACTAAAATAGCAATAAAGAACGGAGCTAAGGTTATAAAGCCTATATTTGTAACCATAGCCTTAGTGTTGACGGTAAAGCTTCTGTACGAGAGCTTGATAAAGATATTATAATAGGTATCGGTCACTAGTCTCTAGTCACGAGTCCCTGGTGGAACGGCTTATGCAACGAAAAGCGTGTCATCCTCAGCGAGCCGAAGGATCTTGACTTTATGCTGGGTAGAATATTTCATTTTATTAAGTAAAATACTTTGTAAACAAAAAACAGCAGTTGTAGTACGTTACAACTGCTGTTTTTCTGTGTGTCTCCAGCCCCCTACCCATGTCTTATCAGAATTGGACTTGGGGGTAAAGATTCGCATGAACGCTATAATAAGCTTGGATAGCGTATTAACGAAATTGTAGAAGAAATTTATGGCTTTATCATCGAAGCTGTAGGAGTAGCTTATAGAGCTGCCTTTATACTTGTTATTTGCTTTCATATAGCTTTCTACTTCTGTACCTGCCAGAGGAAGAAGCTTTGATAGAGGGTAAACAGGCCCCATGTTTTCTTTCTTCACGATTTTCTTAACTTGACTCAAGAAGCTGATATTTTCACTTAACTCATTGAAGTTCATCCTGTCGTCAAACATAATGAAGCCCATGGCTACAAACAAATCAAGCTTAGCTAAAATCTCTAAGGCATTAAGATTCTGCTTGACGGTGGCATCCTTTCTAAATCTGTCCAGTACTGCCTGAGAGCCTGACTCTATACCAAGATAAACTCTTGTGAGACCAGCCTTTTTCAGAAGCGCGAAGAGCTCCTCCTCCACATCGTTAACTCTGCACTGTATCCGGATTTCCAAATCAAAGCCCCTGTCTATGATTCCTTCTGCAATTTTTCTTGCGCGCTCTCTTGCGTTTATGCTGCCGCCTATGAAATTGGCGTCATTGAACATGATATTTCTAACACCGTATTCATTGTACAGAAGCTCTATTTCCTGTAAAACATTTTCGGCGCTTCTCATGCGGTATTGATGACCGAAGGCAGAGTAGTATGGAACTACACTACAGAAGCTGCAGCGTGCATAGCAGCCTCTGGATGTAATCATGGTAGCGAAATTATGTGTCTTTAGGTTAAGAGAAAGTGTGTCTCTCTCCGGGAAGGGCAACTCATCAAGGTCTTCGATTGAAGGTCTTGTTTCTGTCTTGATGATGCCGCCATTTGACCTGTAAGCGATACCTTTTATGCCGGTGTAATCATTGCCTTTAATTATTGCCTCTGCAAGTTCTACGGTGGTTTCTTCGCCTTCTCCGATGGCTATGGTGTCAATGGCAGGGTAAAGCTTTAAAAGCTCTTCGTTGGCGAAGGTTGGATATATTCCTCCTACTGTGATATGAGCCTCAGTCTTTACTTTCTTAATTTCAGTGATAAATTCCAATATTTCCGCCGCTGCTTCCTGATATGGGATAGAGACTCCTATCAATTTACAGTCAAGCATAGAAATTTCGGCTATGGCCTGTTTTTTATCCCAGCCGTTCAGGGGAGCATCCAGAATCTTGACGCTGATATTGCTGCGTCTTAAAAATGCAGCTATGTAGCCAAGACCGAGGTTTTCAAGAGCGTCTCCAAGCTTTGACCATGGAGGACTTACCAAAAGAACGTCATAATGTGTCATTATATACCTCCTAAGGGACATATTGGTATATAAATTTATATACCAATATGTAAAATTCCTGCTGGATTTCCAAAAATTATATCGATGTATACAGTTATATAGGAGAAAAATGTATTGAAAACACTGTTTTTTCAAAAAATGATTAAATAAATAACAAACGGGATTGACAAAAATATCACTATATCGTAATATTATGATGTAGTGATTAAGCGAGGTGAGTTTATGGATGAATTAAGCAGATACAGTGAGAAAGCTGAACTGCTAAAGGTACTGGCACATCCGGTGAGATTGTGTATAGTGAAGGGACTGATGGAGAAGGAGTGCAATGTAAGTTATATGCAGGATTGTCTGAAGCTGCCACAGTCTACTGTTTCACAGCATCTGGGGATACTCAGAAGCAGAGGTATCATAAAAGGCATAAGGAACGGCCTGGAAGTAAACTACAGTATTGCAAATGATGAAGTAAGGAAATTAATGAATTTATTATTTGATTAGATTATGGAGGGTACTCAATGGAAAAGCAAAGATTAGTAGTTATCGGTGCAGTAGCAGCAGGTACAAAGGCTGCATCAAAAGCAAAAAGAGAAAATCCGGATATGGATGTAAAGATTTTCACTAAGGAAGAGCATATTTCCTATGCAGGCTGCGGCTTACCTTACTACATAGGAAATGTCATCAAAGAAAAGAACGAGCTTGTTGTAAGAACACCTGAGATTTTCAAAAGTGAACAAGATATTGATATTTTCACAAAGCATGAGGTTACTAAGATTGACCCTGCAGCAAAGCTTGTATATGTGACAGATTTAGAAAACAATAAGCAAATGGAATACGGCTATGATAAGCTTGTAATCGCAACAGGAGCTTCACCTATAAAACCGCCTTTGGAAAATATAAACCTGAAGAATATATTCACACTGAGAAGTGTTTCTGATGCCTTTGAAATCAGAGATCTTGTGGATGCAGGCAAGGTAAAGAAGGCAGTAGTTGTAGGCGGCGGCTTCATAGGACTTGAAGTTGCAGAGAATCTTAAGCACAGAGGTGTTGACGTTTCTCTGATTGAGCTTGCTCCACACATATTACCTCCTTTTGACGAGGAAATCGCACTTCTTGCACAAAACCACATGATTGAAAAGGGAGTAAACATTGTTATAGGTGAGAAGGTACTAGGCTTCGAGGGCGAAAATGGAGTTGTTACAAAGGTTAAGTCCACAGCAGGCGATTTCGAGGCTGACATAGTAGTACTTTCAATTGGTGTAAGACCAAATGTACAGATAGCGACAGAAGCCGGTGTTGAACTTGGTTTGACAAAGGCTATAAAAGTAGACAAATACATGCAGACAAACGTGAAGGATATTTTTGCAGTAGGTGACTGCGCAGAAAACGTAAATCTTGTAACAGGTCTTCCTGCATGGTATCCAATGGGCTCTACATCAAATAAGACAGGCAGAATAGCAGGAAATAACGTTGTAAACAGCGACAACATGGACAGCTTGGATGGAGTGCTTGGTACAACTATTGTAAAGCTGTTTGATATAAACGCAGCTAAGACAGGACTTTCAGAGAGAGATGCCAGAAAGGCAGGCATGGATGTAGAAACTATATTGGTTCCTGCAACAGACAAGGCACACTATTATCCGGGAAACAAACCAATAATAACAAAGGTAATAGCTGATAAGGCTACACATAGAGTTCTGGGTGCACAGGTAATAGGAACAGGCGTTGTTGATAAACCAATAGACACATTTGCTACAGCAATAAGCTTCAATGCAAAGATTGAAGACCTTACAAAGCTTGACCTGGCATATGCACCACCATTCTCAATGGCTATGAGTTCAACAATTATGGCAGCTAACGTAATGCTGAACAAGATGGCGGGCAAGGTTGATACAATAACTGCACTTGAGCTTAAGGAAAAAATGAGCAGCGGCTCAGTAAATATTGTAGACGTAAGAGAAGATGCAGAATTCTTCATATCTGCTATACCGGGAGCAGTTAACATTCCTATGGGAGAGCTTGCAAAGAGACAAAGTGAAATAGATACAACAAAGGAAACGGCAATACTTATATGTAAGGTTGGAAAGAGAGCATTCTTATCTT
>JAQZBM010000108.1 GCA_029238945.1 Clostridia bacterium | reverse complement strand
GCAAAGCCTTCTGTGCTTCCTCCTAAATGCTCAGCAACAGCCGTAGCTGCATCATTTCCGGATCTAAGCATTATGCCAAACAATAATTCCTCTACTGTTATTCTTTCATTTTCTCTAAGATAAATCGATGAGCCCTCTGTGGCAGCAGCTTTCCTGCTTACAGTTACCATCTCATTCAGACGTCCTGATTCTATAGCAACTAAAACAGTCATAATCTTTGTAGTGCTTGCCATTGAAAGCTTCTCATCAGCGTTTTTGCTGAAAAGCACTCTGCCGGTTTTCACATCCATAACAACCGCAGCTCTGGCGCTGATATCAATATCTGCATCCACAGTTGTTATGCATATGTTAAGTATCATTATACAAGATAAAACTATCAATAATATTTTTCTCATTTTATCACTCCACCAATAGTATATTCAGTAATAGCCATATAAAACGAGCTAATAAACCTAAATTTATTATTGGCAGAATAAAAAAATTAATGCTTTTATTGGTTTGCTAATATTTAACTCTCGATAACTATGTTGCAGCCAAACTCCTTGGCAATCTTTTGGGCTTCCTTGATATCTTCGTCGCTCCATATGGACCAGCCGCCTTTCAGCGCACCATTCACATATATTTCAACCTTGTCCTTCTTAAATATCATTATCTTCCCATTGCGGTTTTGCATTTGATTTATTTGGCGCGATACTGCCTCTTCGATATCTATATCAAAGACCTTCATGGCAATCAAAATGCAGGAGAATGCATCCTCAAGCTCTCTTTTGGCTGTGTCAGAGTCGCCTTTTATCAAGGCCTTTAAAGATTCAGCAACTTCTTCATTCAAATGGCTGATTGCTTTTTTGGGATCATCCGTAGTATATTTGCGATTCTCCCATATTAGCTCCAATGCTTGTTTTAAGTCCAAATAATCACCCCCGATTGCAATAATTATAGCATATTTTGGAGTATTAACTAAAGCGAAAAAATAAAAGACTTTATGTGAATTTATATCTTCCTATGCATTTTTAAAAGGCATGTAAGTAAGCTTACATGCCGATAAACAAAGCGATAAATTGCACTAATGCTTCTATCTATGAAAATTTAGTGTTATATGAAATTTATGTACAGTGTAGAAGTTTCACCTTATAGGAAGCATATAAATTTATCGCAAAATATATTGCATTAGCTATAGGTATTTTCAGTATTTCTGTTCTTCACCATGTTTTCTATGTTTTCAATGAAGTTGGGCACCATATCGATAACTCTGTCAACTGTTGTATTATAAGTGACAGGAAGCATTCTTAACTGTCCATTTGAAGAGGTCAGAAAAGCTATCGGCTGTATGGTAACACCTGCACCTGTACCGCCAGCAAAGGGATAACAGCTATCTTCCTCTGCTTCCGATTGAGCTCCGTCACATTTTCCTGCCAAATCTCCGCCTCCCGCCACAAAAGCATAGCATACTCTGGATATCGGTATTGCAACTGTTCCATCCTTAGTCTCCACAGGATCTCCTACCACTGTATTTACATCAATCATCTTCTTGATGCTTTCCATCGTTGTTTTCATTAGATTTTCTACCGGCTGTTGCATTTAATCACTTCCTTTGAATATTTTTGAATCAGCAGTTTACGGGTTTATCTGATGAAAGCTTTCTTTTCTTCAATTCCCTATGTCTCTTCAGTACTAATATTCCAGTATTTATAATATCTCCTAAGCGAAAATTAATTATACAGCTGATTTCTGTCTCAAGCTTTTCCTCATCAAATATTGGAGCTACAACAATATTTTTAGCAGTCATGTCAAGCTTGCTTCTCATTATTGTTAAGACTGCACCCAGTAATGCCCACAGAGCACCACACAAGGTTGCAGTCAGAGCTGCATCTACAAGCCCGAATTTTATAATTATAGACAGGTCTCTTAAAACAGTATGCTTAAGCCAATATTCAGCTATTCTTCTGAGCAAAACCTTATCACCGGTGAAATATTTCTTTATGTTTTGAAAATCATCCGGGGTGAATATTTTACTGAAGCTCTTGAAAAGCTTAGTTGTGTTATTGGATTCTATTTCAGCCTTATATTTAAGTGAAAGCTTACCGTTTACAAAAACTATATCCAGCATTGGGAGTTCAAACTTCAGATTTATGATGCCGTATAAGCTTTTATACCTTATAAGTATCAAATCATCTTCTTTTTTTCGTATAATTTTGAACTTAATCTGGATAGGCATGAAGTATAGTAAAAGGCCAATTATTCCTATTCCAAGCAGGATGTAAATTGTTTTTTGCATCATTTTCCTCCATATACAGAGATTGTTCTCTAAGTATTCTTACACAATAGACGAAAATAATGCATAAAAAAAGATGTACTATTGTACATCCTCGCTTGCTGCTACTTCATCGCTGTTATCCTGAAGCGGCGGCAGCTCCTGTAGATTTTTAAGCCCGAAAAGCTTCAGAAAATTATCTGTTGTACAGTATATTATAGGCCGTCCCGGTGCATCCAGTCTCCCTGCCTCAAATACCAGTTCCTTGTCTATTAGTCTTGAAATACTGCTTTCTGATTTTACCCCTCTTATTGAATCAATCTGCGCCTTTGTAATGGGCTGTTTGTAGGCAATTATTGATAAGGTCTCCAGTGCCGCTTGTGATAGCCCTTGACGGGTCTGGGGTTTTACCAGTCTTTCTATATATTCGTAATGCTCCGGTCTGGTGCTGAATTGATAGCTGTTGTTGACCTCAATTATCTGTATGCCTCTTTTTTCTTCGTTATATGAATCAATCATCTGATTAATAATCTTCTTAATAGTGCTTTCATCAATATCCATTACATGAGAAAGCTCCTTCAGGGAAACGGAATCTCCTGCTACATAAAGCAAGCCCTCTATAACCGATTTTATTTCTTTAATATCCATATGCATCACCTCAGCTATACATTTCGTGCTAAACAATTTTTATAGTTCTTATAGCACGAAATTGTATTCATCTGTTTATAAATCGCACAAAATATTGACTATTTAGAATGTAGAAGCATTAGTGCGATTTATATACTCATTTTTCTTCTCTTAATAAGAATTTTATCGAAATTCATATACTGCTCTACAATAATCATTCTTCTCTTGACCATTTCCAGAGTTGCCAGGAAGGTCACTATTATCTCGTATTTGTCACAGGTATCCTCAAAAAGTTCTTCGAAGTAGAAATTCGATTTACTTACCAGCATTTTTGTTATTTCCTTTATTTTATCATCAACTGTATAGGTTTCCCTGAATATTTGTCTATATACACGTTTTGATTTGGTGCTGTTATTTTTGATGATATCACTTAGTGTTCTGGCAAGAAGGTCAGCCGTAACCCCTGTTATTGAGGTAAACTCTGATATATAGTCCTCAATTGGCTCGGGATTCTTATAGAACACCTTCTCGTAGATTTCGAACTTGTCCTTGAGAAGCAAAGTAAACTCCTTGTATTTCTTGTACTCGATAAGCTTTTGAACAAGCTCTTCTCTCGGATCGATATCCGGCTCAGAGTTGTCCTCTTTTTTGGGTTTAGGAAGCAGCATCTTTGACTTGATTTCAACCAGTGTTGCAGCCATTACAAGGAACTCGCTGGCTACCTCCAAATCCATTTCCTGCATCAAATCCAGGTATTCTAAGTATTGCTGAGTAATCTCGGCTATAGGTATATCATATATATCAACCTCAGCCTTTTCTATCAAGTGAAGCAACAGGTCAAGAGGTCCTTCGAACATCTCCAGCTTTACACTTAAAGACATAATTATCTACTCCAATTCCAGCATATTCATTTTGTCGTAAACCTCAGACATGGTTTCCTTGGCAAATCTTCTCGCTCTGTCTGTACCATCCTTGAGAATTTCTATTATCCTGCCTCTATCCTCCAGAAGCTTTATTCTTCTCTCGTACATAGGTGCCATGAACTTCACTATATTCTCAGCCAATTGCTTCTTGCACTGCACGCAGCCAATTGTGCCGCCTATGCAGTCTTCTCTGATGTTTCCCACATGAGCTTCCTCGGTAAATACCTTGTGGAAGTCATGAACAGCACAAACATCCGGATTGCCCGGGTCTGTCTTCTTTATCCTCTGCGGATCGGTAATCATGGTTCTGACCTTTTCCCTTATCACATCCGGAGAATCTGACAAAGCTATGGTATTGTCATAGCTTTTGCTCATTTTGCGGCCGTCAAGGCCCGGCAGCATTTTTATCTGATTAAGCTTTGCCTGTGGCTCAGGGAAGGTTTCTCCATATATATAGTTGAAGCGTCTTGCGATTTCTCTGGCAAGCTCCAGGTGCGGCAGCTGGTCCTCTCCTACAGGAACTACATCTGCCTTATGTATCAATATATCAGCGGCTTGTAGGTTTGGATATCCCAAAAAACCGTATGTTGCTATATTCTTTTCCTTTAACTGCTGCATTTGGTCCTTATAGGTCGGACATCTCTCTAGCCAGGATAGAGGTACATTCATAGATAGGAGTAAATGGAGCTCGGCAATTTCCTTAATTGATGACTGAATAAATATTGTTGATTTTTCCGGGTCAAGGCCCGCACTAATCCAATCTACAGCAATATTTATTATGTTTTCCTTCAATTCACCGGTATCCTCATAGCTGGTAGTCAACGCATGCCAGTCAGCTATAGAGAAATAACAGTCATATTCCTCCTGCAGTTTTACCCAATTCTCCAAGGCGCCGAAGTAATTTCCAAGGTGTAAAAAACCTGTTGGCCTCATGCCGCTCATTATCCTTTTTCTAGTCATAGGTATCCCTCCAATTTTGATTAAAGTAGTCCAAACACTGATAATACTAATACAACAACATTTTCTATACCTGTTGCTAAGAATGAAACCATCGGATTTAAAATTATATCTATAACATCTGTAAATATTAGTATAAGCAATATGACGTGAGAATATCGCTCCAATTCATATAGCTTTTCTTCCATGTGCTGAGGCAGCAGGCTGAACAAAATCTTCGAACCGTCCAAAGGCGGAATCGGTATAAGATTAAATACGCAAAGTATTACGTTTATAAAGAACACTCCGATGAGTATGTCGTATGCGATATCACTACCATAATTAAATACGCCAAAGGTTATAAAAATTATAATAAGCGTTATAAAAGCCAGTAAAAGATTCATTGCCGGTCCTGCCAGGGATACTATGATTGTACCAAGCTTTCTTTTCTTAAAGTTCCATGGATTTATAGGCACCGGCTTTGCCCAGCCAAAACCTGCAATAAGTAAAGCCAGAAATCCCATAATATCTATATGAGCTCTTGGATCAATGGTTAGTCTGCCTCTATCCTTTGCAGTTGTATCGCCCATATAATAAGCTGCCAAAGCATGAGCAAACTCATGAAAGGACAGTCCTATAAAAATACCGGGCAGGTAGTATAGCTTATCCAATAACCAATTTAAGTCGTACATTGTAATCCTCCCAAAAAACACTTATTCTAAATTATAGCATATAATGTCAGAGTACTGCAAAGCCATAATTAAAGGTAATGCATTGCATTACCTTTAATGTGACTTCATTTACCTGTTCCGAACCAATATTCAAGTGATTTTCTAAGGTTTACTAAAAAGGAGGATTTAGCTACTGCCGTATCAGATACCAGCGGGTAGCGCTTTACCTCTTTGCCGTCCTTAAATATAATCATTTCACCAACCTGCTGATTCTTTTCTATTGGTGCCACTAATTTTTCAGCTATGACTACCTCTTTAGTAATGTTTTTATCGTCACCCTTTTTTGTCAGAAGACTTATATCATCTTTGCTTATTATCTTTATATAATTCCTGTCACCTTTTGAAACAGGAGCTTCTGCGATTATGTCACCGCTTTTGGCGATGGAGTAGTTGGAGTAATTTGCATAACCGTAGTTCAGCAGCGTCAGTACATCCTTAGTTCTGCTTGTCACATCCGGTGCACCCATAACTACAGTTATCAGTCTTAAATTGTTCTTCTTCGCAGTGACAGATATGCAGTACATTGCCTGTCTTGTATAGCCGGTTTTCAGACCGTCTATAAAGCCCTGATAGAACCTTACTAATTTATTTTTGTTTGTAAGAGATCTTTTTACATCGTTATTTTTACCTATATATACATCTACCATATATTTTGATACATATTCGAATATCTTTTGATGCTTTATCAGTTCCCTGGACATCAAGGCTATATCATATGCTGAGGTTTCATGGCCATCGATGTGGAGACCATTGCAGTTCTTAAAGGTTGTATCATTCATACCAAGTTCTTGTGCGCGTTTGTTCATCAGCTTTACGAATTCCTCTTCGCTGCCTGATATGTATTCTGCCATTGCTATGCAGGCATCATTTGCCGACTCTACCGCAATACCTGTTAAAAGCTCGTCAACGGTTCTAACCTCTCCTGCCTCAATAAGAAGCCTTGTGCCTTCAGTGCTTTTGCTCTCAGCTGATTTGCTGATGGTAACCTTATCCTGAAGACTTATTTTTCCTGAGTCCATAGCCTCCATAATAAGGAGCATAGTCATTACTTTGGTTACGCTTGCGGGAGGAAGCTTTTCATGAGAGTTTTTCTCAAGTATTACTTCGCCGGTCGCAGTATCAATCAAAATAGCTGATTTTCCGTTTAAATTAACTTCATCTGCATTAATAAAAGTAACACTGCCCATGAGCAAGCATACAGATAAGATGACGCATATTACTATCCTTAGAATATTATTTTTTTTCAGCCTTCTCATAACAATCCTCCTAAGTTTGATTTATATTTATGTTACCCTTGATGGAGAATTGTTATTCTCGATATAATCTATAGTATTTGCAGTTAAATGTCACAAATCATCCAGTTAATACCAAAAAAAGAACTGCAAAAAGCAGTTCTTTTTTTTATACTAATCTGTTAGTTCTACTCCGCACCCCTGTTACCTGTTACCTCACACCTGTCACCTTATAATAACTAATATCTCTTTATTCCGTTTTTATCAACGACGCCAAATATCAACGGTCTTTTCTCAGGCTTGCCCTCGGACAGCTTATATGCACCTAAAAGCTTCTGCCTGCATTCATCCAGCTTGGAAAGGTCGTTTATATGAACCTTTGCTAATACCTCGCCTTTTTTCACATAGTCTCCAACCTTCTTATCCAGTACAATGCCCACTGCATAGTCAATCGGTGACTCCTTAGTCTCTCTGCCGGCTCCTATTGCTAATGCTGCTCTGCCTATACCCTCTGCATCTATGCCTTGAACATAGCCCGTATCTTCAGAGATTATATCCAACACCTTCGAAGCCTTTGGAAGCAGCTCGGGATTGTCAATTTGCGCAACGTTTCCGTGTTGAGCCTTGACCATATCCTTAAGCTTTTGCAATGCGGCGCCAGACTCTATAGTATGCTGCAGTATTTGTCTTGCCTCTTCTATATCTGAGGTTCTGCCTCCCAAAATAAGCATTGCTGCGCCCAGCTCAATGCAAAGATGCATAAAGTCCTCAGGACCATTACCCTTCAAGGTTTCTATGGCTTCCTTTACTTCAAGGGCATTTCCTACCGCCAAGCCTAAGGGCTCATTCATTTCAGTGATTAACGCAATTACGTTTTTGTTAAGGCTGGTGCCTATATCCACCATTTCTTTTGCAAGCATAAAGCTGTCGTCAAGGGTTTTCATAAATGCCCCGCTGCCTGTTTTTACATCCAGTACAATGGCATCAGAGCCTGCAGCAAGCTTCTTGCTCATGATACTGCTGGCTATAAGGGACAGATTATCAACCGTAGCCGTTACATCCCGGAGGGCATAAAGCTTCTTGTCAGCAGGTGCCAAATCACCGGTTTGGCCGCACACGGCAATCTTTATATCATTTACATTCTGTGTGAATTCTATAAGGGGCAAATCTACCCTTAAGCCTTGGATAGACTCCAGCTTATCCAGGGTTCCGCCTGTATGACCCAGTCCGCGCCCTGACATTTTTGCTACAGGTACTCCGGCTGCTGCCACCATAGGCGCCAGCATTAAGGTTGTTTTGTCACCAACGCCTCCGGTGCTGTGTTTATCAACCTTGATACCTTCAATAGCGCTTAAATCTATAACAGAACCTGAATTTACCATTGCCATGGTCAAATCCGCGGTTTCTCTTTTGTTCATACCCTTGAAATATATTGCCATAAGTAATGCAGAGGCCTGATAATCAGGTATTGTTCCCTTTGTATACCCTTCAATAAAGAATTGAATCTCTTCTTTCGAGAGTTCTTCTCCATTTCTTTTCTTTATGATGATGTCATACATTCTCATTATAGCTGCACCTCTTTTACAAACTCCTTCATCAAGGAAACAACTTTCTCTAAAAGTTTCATAACAAATTCCCCCGATTTATATATTTTGCACTATAGATTTTACTAGCTTTACAAACTTATTTCTAACTTTTTCTGCTGTATCTATTACTTCTTGATGGTTAAGGGGCTGATCTAGAATTCCTGCTGCCATGTTGGTTATGCAGGATATACCAAGAACCTTAATGCCGCTGTGGGTGGCTGCTATAACCTCCGGAACTGTAGACATACCTACTGCATCAGCTCCAAGAATTCTAGCAGCTCTTATTTCGGCAGGAGTTTCGTAGTTAGGACCTGTAAACATCATATAGGTGCCTTCCTTTACATCAATACCGTTATCCTTAGCAGATTTTCTTGCTGTATCCATAAGCTCAGCGTTGAAAGCGTTTGACATATCCGGGAATCTGACTCCAAGCTCATCAATGTTTGGTCCAAGCAATGGATTGCTGCCTGCAAAATTGATATGGTCTTTAATAAGCATCAA
>JAQZBM010000107.1 GCA_029238945.1 Clostridia bacterium | reverse complement strand
TGAAGTTACATATTTGGATGTTGACCAGTATGGCATGGTTAATCCGGAGGATGTCAGAAAAGCAATTACTGATAAGACAATTTTGATATCAATAATGTATGCAAATAATGAGATAGGTACAATACAACCTATCGATGAAATAGGAAAGCTAGCTAAAGAAAAGGGAGTATATTTCCACACTGATGCAGTTCAAGCCATTGGGAATATCCGTATAGATGTTAAAGCTCAGAATATCGACATGCTGTCAATGGCAGCTCATAAATTCTATGGCCCGAAGGGCGTAGGCGCTTTATATATCAGAAAAGGCGTTAAGCTTATAAGCATACTCCATGGAGGTTCTCAGGAAAGAAAGAGAAGAGCAGGCACAGAGAACGTACCCGGAATAGTTGGTCTTGGAAAAGCAATAGAGCTTGCTTACGAGCATTTTGACGAATACAACAGCAGAATAACAATGCTGCGTGACAAGCTGATAAAGGGAGTTATGGAGAAGGTTCCATATACAAGACTGAATGGACATCCTGAAAAACGTTTGGCAGGAAACACAAGCTTCTGCTTTGAGTTCATAGAAGGTGAGTCACTGCTTCTAAATCTTGATATGAAGGGCATAGCAGGCTCAAGCGGTTCTGCTTGCAGCTCAGGCTCTCTGGAGCCGTCACACGTGCTATTGGCAATTGGCTTGCCTCATGAGATAGCACATGGTTCTCTGAGATTATCCTTAGGAGAAGTCAATACAGAAGAAGATGTAGATTATGTACTTGAAGTACTGCCTGAAATAGTAGATAGATTGAGACAAATGTCTCCATTGTATGAGAAAGTTAAAGGAGGAAAATAATAATGTATACAGAGAAGGTTATGGACCACTTTTCAGCACCAAGAAACGTAGGGGAAATTGAAAATGCAGATGGTATAGGTGAAGTAGGAAACGCTCAATGCGGAGATATAATGAAGATATATCTTAAGATTGAGGATGAAGTTATAAAGGACGTTAAATTTAAGACCTTCGGCTGCGGTGCTGCAATAGCAACAAGCAGTATTGCTACAGAAATGATTATGGGTAAGACAGTTGAAGAAGCACTTAAGCTTACAAATAAAGCTGTTGTAGAGGCACTGGAAGGCTTGCCGCCGCAAAAGCTTCACTGCTCAGTACTGGCAGAGGAGGCTGTAAAGGCAGCAATTGAGGACTACCAAAAAAAGAAACTCAATAAGTAGGTGTTACTTTTGAAGAAACGTGTTGTTATAGGTATGAGCGGCGGAGTGGACAGCTCCGTTGGCGCATATCTTTTGAAGGAACAGGGCTATGACGTAATAGGCATTACTATGCAGATATGGCAGGACATGAGTCAGGATGCCTTTGAGAGAGAAGGCGGCTGCTGTTCACTTTCCGCAGTAGATGACGCAAGAAGAGTATGTGACAAGATAGACATTCCTTTTTACGTGGTAAATTTCAAGGAAATATTCGAGAAGCGGGTAATTGATTACTTTGTAGATGAGTATTTCACGGGCAGAACCCCAAATCCCTGCATTGCATGCAATAGGTATATAAAATTCGATGCACTGTTGGAAAAGGCTAGAGCCCTTGAAGCAGACTATGTAGCTACTGGCCACTATGCGAGAGTGGGCTATGATGAAAAGTATAAGCGATATGTGCTGAAGAAATCAGCCACAATAAAGAAAGATCAGACCTATGCTCTTTATAATCTTACTCAGGAGCAGCTGTCAGCTACTCTGATGCCTTTGGGAGACTATACCAAGGAGCAGGTAAGAGAGATTGCTCATGAACAGCACCTGGGTGTGGCAAGTAAGCCTGACAGTCAGGAAATCTGCTTTGTAGAGGATGACAACTATGCAAGATTCCTGACAGAGCGAAGACCGGAAGCAGTCAGACCGGGCTATTTTGTCGATACAAGGGGAAACATACTGGGAGAGCACAAAGGCATAGTACATTATACAGTAGGACAGCGAAAAGGCTTAGGAATTGCTTTTGGTAAGCCGATGTTTGTAGTAGAGCTTATACCTGACAGAAACCTAGTAGTTTTAGGAGATGAAACAGAGGTATTCAGCAAAGAACTTATCGCTAATGATGTAAACCTCATACTTTATGAGAAGCTGGATAAAGCCATAAGGGTAAAGGCAAAAATCAGATACAGCGCACAAGAAGCTGATTGTATCGTTGAGCCTTTGGGCGATGACAGAGTAAAGGTCACTTTTGACGAACCTCAAAGAGCAATAACTCCCGGTCAATCCGTAGTTTTCTATGATGGAGACTATGTGGTCGGCGGAGGAATAATAGAAAAATAGGCAATGATGTACATCATTGCCTATTTTTCTTGCAGAAGCGCTGGGGACGGTTCCTGGCGCTTTTTTTGTTTCGAAATTTTTCGTTTTCGCACTACTTGAATCATGAAAATTGTTTTAGCGCGAAATGTATAGAATAAATAAAGATAAAAATGACAAATTAATAATGAGAAAAATATTTTAGAAATTCGGAGGTTTAAGATATGGATCAGAACTATACAATGAATACAAGAGACTGCCTCCAAAGAGCTTGGGTTAACTCTATGGAGATGGTGCGAGACTTCGAGATGTACTCCAAAAAGCTAGAAAACAAAGATGTTGCACAGCTTTTCAAGAAATTTGCTGAGGAACAAGGCAAACAGGCTCATGAGCTAAGGGAACTTTTCAATCAATATGACAATCAGGATAGAAGCACAGCTCACCATTCACAGCAATAGATTTTATGCTATCAAGCAAAAAGACCAGTCTCGGTCTTTTTGTTTTTTGTGATAGTAAAAGCTAGGTGACTTTGGATAAATCTTATATGTTTTTTTTCCGCTAAACATCAAAAAATAGAACTAGACTGAAAAGGGGGAATTTATTTGTTTAGAGTCAGTGATTTAGTTGATTTGCCTGTCAAAACGGTAAAAGGCGGTATGAAGCAAAAGTATGCGGTGAAGTCTGTCTTGATTGACGGAGTAAATAATAGGGCAGCAGCTCTCGTTTGCAAGGAAGGAGCAATTAAGAAGTATTTGAAGATAATTCCTTATGAAAAAATCATTGCTATTGATATTGACGGAATCATAATACCTGATGACAGCTGTATATCAAAAATATCGTCAAAGGATATAAAGAACTACTTTCAGCTTGAGGATATAGTAAATAAAACCGTTCTGAACTTGTCAGGAAACCTTCAAGGAACACTTACAGATTTGTATATAAATCTATTGACTGGCAAAATAGCAAGTATTGAGGTATCAGAAGGGTATTTGGATGATTTGGTAAGGGGAAGAAGAATTGTCAGTCTGGAACATGCAATAAAAAATGACATTTCCTCTGAAGGCATCACCGCAAATCTTAAGTTATATTAAAACTAAATTACATAAATTGTTAGGGTTATTTTATCGATAAAGTCCAAAAAATAAGAAAAAAGAAGAGGTGATAAATTTGAGGTTAACAAGAGGATTAGTAGTAGGAAGCATGTTTGGTATGGCTGCAGCCATGATGATGAATAATCAAAATAAAGGTAATAACAATAGCTCTTACAAAGCTGATATGACAGGACAGAATAATGCTCAAAACACAAATACACAAAACAATAATCAAAACAATGTATTAAGCAACAATAACACAAAGCCTCAAGGCAGCGATTTAATAATAACTGATATATTGAGATAGCATAATGCATAATTTAATAGTAAATCCGTTTTTTATCGGGTGAAAAATCGTAAATCAAATCACTATTGCGGTGGTTTGATTTACGTATATTGAGGATGATAACTATGAATCAGTTTCAAAACATGAAGGTAAATAAGCTTAAGCTTTTCTACATTGCAGCAGCAGCAGTTATATTGTACATATTATTTGTCAACAGAACCACTGTAAGCAGTATATTGAAGCCTTTCATATACTCACTTATTTTTGCATACTTGCTGGACCCCATAGTAGACTTCTTTGAAACAAAGGGATTACGAAGGATTCTGAGTGTTATCATCGTATACTTGATTTTAATTGCATTGGTGCTGTTTTTTTCATTTATTATTGCGCCAAGGCTGGTGAAGGATATACAGGTGCTGGTAGCCAGCCTTCCTAAATATTCGATAGAAATACAGAAAATGGTGAAGAGCTTTCAGGACAGCTATATGAACAGCAACCTCCCACAGGAGGTAAAGATGGTTATAGATGACAATATTTCTATACTTCAGGATTATATAAGCACGTCGCTGCAATCGATATTAGACTCTGTAGTTTCTGCTTTTTCAAAGGTAGTATATTTTATTCTGGTGCCTGTTATAGTGTTTTATCTGTTGAAGGATGCAGATTACTTCAAAAAGCAGGTCATACTTTTCCTGCCTACAAGGCACAGAAACAAAGCAATTTTGCTATTCCGCGACATTGACAACGCCTTTGGAAAGTACATCAGAGGGCAGATTATAGTAGCAATTTTTATAGGCATATTGACGACCTTGGCCTTATCTATATTGAAGGTGAAATATGCAGTATTTCTGGGTTTATTTTCGGGAATAGCCAATATAATACCCTATTTTGGACCAATCATAGGACTTGTACCAACTATTGTCTTTGCTCTGTTTGATTCCCCTGCCAAGGCTCTTTATGCAGCAGCAGCTTTCATTCTGATTCAACAGATAGAGAGCGGAATATTGACTCCCAAAATAATTGGCCAAAGTGTAGGGATTCACCCTGTATATGTGATATTATCTCTCTTCATCGGCGGACAGCTTATGGGAGTCGCCGGTATGGTTATAGCAGTACCTGTGCTGGCGGCTGTCAAGCTTACGGTAAGACATCTGGTAAGATATATAAGACATGAGACGTGATGCATAAATGTAGATGTATTGACAAAAAATATATTGTAATATATAATCGAAGTTAATTTGATAGAATGTGATGATACAGATAAGTACGCTTATTGATTCCTTTAGAGAGAGGGCGGCTGGTGAAAGCCCTTGGATAGAGAGCCGAAGCTACTGTGGAGCGTCCAAAAGACGGAGCAGCCGTTATCCTGCATACTTGAGTGGCCGTAAGGCAACTAGGGTGGTACCGCGAAAATACTCTTCGTCCCTATATAGGGGATGAGGAGTTTTATTTTTTTATAAGATAAACAAAGGGAGGAAACAAACATGCAAAAAATCGGATTAAATGAACTGCGTGAAATGTTTTTAAGCTTTTTCGAAAGCAAGGGACATTTAAGACTAAAAAGTGCATCCCTGGTTCCGCAGGGGGATAAAAGTATACTTATAATTAACTCAGGTATGGCGCCGCTGAAGCCATATTTCTCAGGGCAAGAGACCCCGCCGAAGGAAAGAGCAGCCTCATGCCAAAAGTGCATAAGAACTCCTGATATAGAGAATGTTGGTAAGACAGCAAGACACGGTACCTTCTTCGAAATGCTGGGCAACTTCTCCTTTGGAGACTACTTCAAAAAAGAAGCTATCACATGGGCATGGGAATTCTGTACAGAGGTACTTCATTTGCCGGAGGATAGACTGTGGCCAAGCGTTTATTTTGAAGATGATGAAGCTTTTGATATCTGGCATAAAGTAGTAGGTTTGCCGGCTGACAGGATAGTACGAATGGGGAAAGAGGACAACTTCTGGGAGATTGGTCTGGGACCATGCGGACCCAGCTCTGAAATATATTTTGACAGAGGGCCCGAGAGAGGCTGTGGAAAACCTGATTGTAAGGTTGGCTGTGAATGTGACAGATATATCGAGTTCTGGAACCTGGTGTTTACACAGTTTGATAAGGATGAGGCAGGCAACTACAACAGGCTTGCAAAGCCAAATATAGATACAGGCATGGGCTTAGAGAGAATCGCAGCTATAATGCAGGACGTAGAAAACATATTTGAAGTGGATACTATCAGATATATTCTCGATTATGTCTGCGAACTGGCAGGCGTGGAGTATGGCAAGAATCCCAAGACAGATTTGTCAATCAGGGTTGTTACCGACCATATCAGGAGCACAACCTTCATGACTTCAGATGGAATACTTCCAAGCAATGAGGGAAGAGGCTACGTTCTCAGAAGACTTCTGAGAAGAGCAGTAAGACACGGAAAGCTGCTTGGCATAGAAGGAGCCTTCATGACCAAGTTGGCCAAGAAGGTTATCGAGGTAAGCGGAAAAGCATATCCTGAGCTGGTTGAGAAGCAGGACTATGTATTGAATGTTATTGAGATAGAAGAGAGCCGCTTCAACGAAACCCTGGATAAAGGACTGAACATGCTTCAGGGCTATATAGATGAGCTTACTGCATCAAAGGGCAAGATGCTTTCAGGAGAAAAAGCCTTTGAGCTTTATGATACCTATGGCTTCCCTCTGGACTTGACAAGAGATGTCTTGGAGGAACAGGGCTTTGGAGTTGATGAAGAGGCCTTCAATAAGGAGATGCATGCTCAAAGAGAAAGAGCAAGATCAGGAAGGGTTGACACCAGTGCAGAGGCTTGGAAGGAGGACATATACTCCAAGCTTGATAAATCAATAACTACAACTTTTGTAGGCTATGAGAAATACAAAGCAGAATGCAAGGTACTGGCTATAATGACTGATAACGAAATAGTACAATCAGCTAAGGCAGGGGAAGAAGTGAGCGTAGTACTTGACGTGACACCTTTCTATGCTGAGAGCGGCGGTCAGGTTGGCGATACCGGCAGAATCTTTAGTGAAGGCTTTGAGCTGGAGGTAGGCGATTGCAAGAAGGTTACCGGCGGAAGATTTGCACATATATGCAAGGTAGTAAAAGGTGAGGTTAAGGCTGGCGCAAGCTGCAAAGCAGAAATAGACGTTAAGCGCAGAATGGCCATAGCAAGAAACCACTCCACTACTCACCTTTTGCAAAAGGCACTGAGAGAAGTGCTTGGAACACATGTAGAGCAGGCAGGCTCCTTGGTTACTCCTGACAGGCTAAGATTTGACTTCTCACACTTCAAGGCAATGACAGAAGAAGAGCTTGAGACAGTTGAAAGAAAAGTGAATGAAGCTATACTGGCAAGTATGGATATCTTCATAAAAGAAACCTCAATAGCTGAGGCAAAGGAAATGGGTGCTATGGCACTGTTTGGTGAGAAGTATGGAGAGGTAGTAAGAGTCGTAAAGATGGGCGACTTCAGCGTAGAGCTTTGCGGCGGTACACACCTTGCTACCACAAGCCAGGCAGGTATCTTCAAGATAGCCGGTGAAAGCGGTATAGCTGCAGGCGTAAGAAGAATAGAGGCTATTACCGGTGAAAAGGCATATGAGCACATGAAGGAAGAAGAAAAGCTTCTGAAGGAAATAGGTGAGAAGCTAAAGACCTTCCCTAAGGAAAGTCCTAAGAAGATAGATGCTATGATGTTACAGCTGAAGGACATGGAGAAGGAATTGGCTGCACTTAAGTCAAAGCTTGCTTCAGGTTCATTGGATGAGATAATTGCCAATGCAAAGGATATCAAGGGTGTAAAATGCATCGTACACAGCTTTGAAGGTATGGGCGTTGATGATTTGAGAAGCATGGGAGATAAACTCCGTGATAAGTTTGAAGAAGTAGTAGTCGTACTTTCAACGGCTGAAGAAGGAAAGGTATCAGTTGTAGGTATGGCATCCAAACAAGCTGTAGCAAAGGGTGCACATGCAGGAAACATCATAAAGGAAGTGACAAAGAAAGCTGGCGGAAGCGGCGGCGGAAGACCGGATATGGCACAAGGCGGCATAAAGGATGCAGCAAAGCTTGACGAAGCTCTCTCAGTAGTAGCAAGTGTTCTTGAAGGACAATTAAAGTAAGCTAAACAAGTATAAGATAGTGTGAAGCGCTAGGAACCGTCCCTAGCGCTTCTTCACAAATATTAGTAATATTGGATAGAGGCAAGTAAATTGGGGCATATTAAAAATATCCAAAATAATGTAATATTTTTGTAATCAAACTTTCCTTGAAATAAACTTCCTTGTATATTAATATAGTTATAAGGTAAGTATGGCAAAAAATTGGAATACCAGTAGGACATGTTTGTACAATAATAAACAGTACCGGGGGTGTTAACATGACAAATAATCTTCAAGAAACAATGAAATTAGCAAATGTAGAAAAGGAAGAAAAGACTGAAGCAGCCGAAATATTAATGTCAGTGTATAGTTCCTTAAAGGAAAAGGGATATAATCCCGTAAACCAAATAGTAGGATATATTTTATCGGGAGATCCAACTTACATAACCAGTCACAACAATGCGAGAAGCATGATAAAGAGACTGGAAAGAGATGAGCTTTTGGAGGAGCTTGTAAAATCCTACGTTAGAGACTAGTACTCAAAACAGGGGAGATAAATTGTACAACAATGAGATAAAGAGAAATAAAATACTGGCAGGTCTAATAATAACTAGCATATTATCATTTTTTATAAAAGAAGCCTTGGATGTAAAAGTTCAGGCTTCTTCGTTATTTTGGAGAGATGGACAAACTAAAGTAGTTATGATTTCAATTGACTATATAGATATTCAGGATATAGCAGAGAACGATTACTTGAGCAAGCTTATAAACAAAAGCTGCTCTGCCTTTATAAGCAGCCGTCAAATAGGAAAGGCAACAGTTTCCAATGCGAAGCTGTCTATAGGCAGCACAAAAAGGCTGAGGCTTAGCAGTAATATGGTAAGGGCTGAGAATTTTGATGCTCAGTTGGAGAAGCCCTACAAAGCAAGCGCCAGTGGAGAAACAGGAAATGTATTGTATAGGGATATAATGTCTTTGAAGCATGCAAATAAGAATAACGAATATGCAGATTACATAGGATATTTGGGAGATAA
>JAQZBM010000106.1 GCA_029238945.1 Clostridia bacterium | reverse complement strand
GTATAGTGTCGTTTTTATATGCATTAAAACTAAAGGAATTTGGTATTTGTTGGAGAAATATAACCAAAAAGGATAAAGGAGTTATGCGCTTATGAATTACTACATAGATGATGAAATTAAAGTGAGAGATATAAAGGCAGAAGATGCTGCAAGCTTGTTCTCTTGGTGGATAGATAAGGAACTGAATAAGCATGATCCTATGCCTCAGCCGGAAAGAAGCGATGAGCTTTTGAAGGAGTGTATCAGCTTTTGCAGCAGATTTGACACAGAAGTACTAAACAGTAATGAGAATGCAGGAAAATACAAGTACTTTGTAATCACAGACCATGATGACAATCCAATCGGCTTTGTAAATTTCTTCAGCATTGATAGGGAAAAGAAGCAGGGAGAAATGGGTGTCACGGTGGGAGACAAAAGATATTGGAAAAAGGGCATAGCATATAAGGCTGTAAATATCACAGTTAAGTATATTTTTGAGAATATGGACATTAGGAGAATCTATATAGAAACCGGTGAATATAATATACCGGCACGCAGATTGTTTTCAAAGGCCGGCTTTAAAGAATGCGGAGAATATTTAGAGGATGATGGCTTTAAGTTCATAGTTATGGAAAAAACGCCATAGTAATTGCCATTCCATTGTTTCTTGTTCGATTTTTTCAGCCGGAAGCTAAAATTAGCTAAAACATAATATTTCATCATAACAAAATTATGTGAAGATATTATGTTTTTTTTATTTGATTTTGATATAATAAAATAAATACAGCAATGAAAAGAAAGGGGCAGCAAATAGAAGCGAAAGGACAGTATAACTAAATAAGGGCAGTTCAAGCAATAAAAAAGTATAAGCATTAATTGCAGTTATAATTAAGCAGAATTTCTAATATAGAATAATAGCAGCTACACAGAATGTACGTACTAAATTAAGGGGTTGATTGTTATGAAAAGACTCTATCGAGTTTTCAGTGTTTTATGTATTTTACTGCTTGTATTAAGCCTTGTGTCATGCGCCTACCAAGAGGATATGGCGGCAGCAGCGTTGAAGGAGAATCCGATAGCTGATGCCGTGGCGGATACTTTTTCATCCGGCGAAGTCAAGGTGCACTACATTGATGTGGGGCAGGCGGACAGTATATTGATACAGCTGACAGATGGGAAAACTATACTTATTGACGGCGGCAACAAAGGCGATGCAGAGGTTATCGACCAATATCTAAAAAGTCAAAAGGTGAAAAGCATTGATTATCTGATAGCCACACATCCACACGAGGATCACATAGGCTCACTGCCCTTTATAGTAAAGAACTATAATGCAGCTTCAATTTATATGCCAAAGCTTACAGCAAATACAAAGGTTTTCGAGGATTTGCTGACTGAGATAAAAGCAAAGGGCATGAAGGTAAACACAGCTTCTGCAGGTGTTAGCCTGATAGAAAGCAAGGATACCAAGCTTTTCATGCTTGCTCCAAATGGTACTGAATATGATGAGACCAATGAGTATTCTGCAGTAATAAAGCTTGTCTATAAGAATACCTCTTTTCTTTTCACGGGAGACGCTG
Organism: Clostridia bacterium; assembly: GCA_029238945.1. Classification (GTDB taxonomy): domain Bacteria; phylum Bacillota; class Clostridia; order Lutisporales; family Lutisporaceae; genus GWB2-37-7. The sequence goes on along the minus strand of JAQZBM010000106.1, from coordinate 7,242 downwards.
AGGCTGTCTCAGAAAATGAAATGATTAAGAAAAATCTGGATTTGAAAGCTGATGTATTGAAGGTTGGACACCATGGCGGCAGAACCTCTACAACTGAAGCCTTCTTGAAGAAGGTGGCGCCTCAATATGCCATTATCTCGGTTGGAACAGACAACGATTATGGACACCCCCATCAGGAGGCTCTAGATAGACTACAGGCCACAGGGGCAAAAATATTCAGGACTGACGAGCAGGGCACCATAGTAGCTTCAAGTGATGGAAACAAAATTACTATAAATAAGGCACCTGTATTATCCGGTGCTAAGCCTGTAGAAAATGCAGTCAATTATATTGGCAACAAAAATAGCAAGGTGTTTCATTTGCCCAGCTGTTCTTCACTGCCTAAGCCTGAAAACCAAGTGAAGCTGGGAAGCAGACAGGAAGTTATAGATACAGGCTACACTCCTTGCGGAATATGCAAGCCATAGAAGGGGGAGAGGATTATGAGATATATAATCGACAGATTTGAAGAAAACTATGCTGTGTGCGAGACAGAGCAGAGCGAGTATATTTATATAGAAAGAAATAAGCTTCCCAAGGATGCAAGAGAGGGCGACATCATAGTACAAGAGGAAAGTGTATATACAGTAGATTTGATTGAAACAGAAAAGAGGAAAGAGCGAATAAAGAAGCTGGCAGATGAGCTTTGGAAATGAATTATTAAGCTTAGTCATAGTATATGGCTAAGCTTTTTTATATACCTAATTTGTAGTTATAGCACAGTGTACATAATATTGATATAATCGAATTGCAGAATAGCAAATATGTGCTTGTATAAGAAAGAGTAATATCGTAATATTTAGATATAGCAATTTGCATACGATTAATATTATAATGATTATTAGACAAATTAATAAGTATAAGTCAAAGAAAAGGAGAGCGCATATGATAACACTACATTCTGTAGAGAGCGTTGAAGCTTTTATCAAAGAAAACAGATTTGCATTTGTTTACTTTACCACAGAGACCTGCAATGTTTGCAAGGCATTGTTCCCCAAGGTGGAGAAAATGCTTGAAGCCTATCCGGAGATTAAAGCCGCCAGAGTAAGCATAGATGAAGTGACAGAGGCCGCAGGGGCTTTCAGCATATTTACTATACCATGCATACTGGCTTATATGGACCAAAAGGAAATAGTGAGAGAAGCAAGATATATCAGCATGGACCAACTGGAGGACAAGATTGCCAGGTACTATGAATTTTTAGAGTAAAATTATAAAAAAGGCTGCCATAAAAAGGCGGCCTTTTTTAGTGAAAATATGGTATTTTGTGGTATAATTATATTGATTCAAATAATGTTACAACAAGGAGAAAAATATGGCAAAGAAAACGACAAAATTTGAACTAAGCAAGGAAAAGAAGGAGCATATGATTGCAGAGATACAAAGCTATTTCAGAGCTGAAAGAGATATTGAGCTTGGCGACTTAGCCGCAGCCTTGATATTGGACTTCTTTTGTGAGAAGCTGGCATCGGAGTTTTATAATCAAGGTGTGGCAGATGCTCAAAGGTATATGAGCGAAAAGGTAGAGGATATGCTGGGCATACAAAAAATATAGGAGGCTGTTATGATTAGGAGTAAAAAAAGCTTAGCAGTTTATTTCAGACTTGCAGTTAATACTGCTTTTGTTTTTATCGCAACGTATGGCTCGGTTATAGTTGTTATGAGCATTTGCAATACTCTTTTCAATACAAGCTTTACTATAGACTATAGCGATCTAAGGCTTACTTATATTATACCTCTATCTTTGATAACATCCCTATTGACCCTGACACATAATCTATATACTACAATGGTTGTAAGGATAGATGACAGAACCGAAGCATCATATATGATAGAAGATGCCGCTGAAGGAATGAAGTGGAGAATGGAAGATAGAGGTGAGGATTTCATAACCCTTGTATCACCCTTAAGGGAAGGTATTTTCAAAGAAGAAATAACGATAAAGTTCACTGATACTGAGGCTTTTATCTCAGGACCCCACAAGTCTGTAGAAAGATTAATATCTTTTGCAAAATTCCCTTATAAAGCCTCAGAGATAAGCAACCCTAGCAGTTATGTCAGTTGATAGCTAATTATTGGCATTAAGAAAATAAATTAGGGGGAGAGAACATGAATTATAGGATAACCACAAAAATAGCCTGCAGGCTGATGGCATTGTACTTTTTTATACTGAGCATCAACTATTTGCCAAGCTTTATTATTAATTTAATATATTATAGCAAAAGTATGGACAATGTAGGCTTTACAATAATAATTTCATTATCTTATATGCTGCCGTTACTTATAATGTCTATATTGCTTTGGATATATTCAGAAAAGGCAGCTGCGCTTATCACCAAAGAATCTGTTGAAGGTCAAGCTGTACAGAGCGTTAATATAAGCAATATAGCTATAATAGCTTTTACCGTTATTGGATTGTATGTATTAATCAATTCTATTTCTGACTTAGCAAGAATAATCACATCGTATTTTGCATATACAAGGGAAATGGGTGTTAATATAGAAAATTATCTATATAAGGATTTCATTCCAAATCTCATTAAAGAGCTCATACGCTTAGTTTTAGGAACTTGGCTGACATTTGGTTCAAAGGGCATTTCAAAAGCAATTAAGGCTGTCAGAGAGCTAGGAACTCAAACCATAGAAGAGCCAAAGCAATAAAATTATGCTAATATATATAATATATGGAGAAGATAACACTGCAATTGATTACAGGAAGGATGAAGTTTAATGGATGTTTTAGAAGCGATATTTACAAGAAGAAGTATAAGAAAGTTTACAGGTGAGCCCTTAAGTCAAGAGGAGCTTGAAACAGTACTGAAAGCAGGCTTCAGCGCTCCTTCTGCACATAATATGCAGCCGTGGCACTTTGTAGTGATTAAGGATGCCGACAAGCTGGAGCACATTGCAGAGAAGCATCCCTATGGAAAGATGGCTCCTCAGGCAGGATGTGCCGTTATTGTATGTGGAGACAGTGAAAAACAAACCGCAGAGGGCTTTTTAGTTGCTGACTGCTCAGCGGCAATGCAAAACATGCTGCTTGCGGCACATGGCATAGGACTTGGTGCTGTATGGTGTGGAATCTACCCTCAGGAAGATTTGATGCAGCTTATGATAGAAACAGCGAAGCTGCCTAAGGGTATAATACCTGTAGGAATGATGGTAATAGGAAGAAAGGCTCAAGAAAGAAGCCAACAGGACAGATATGATTCAGCTAAGGTGCACTTCGGACAATGGTAAATTAATACATAGGGGGAGAGGTACATATGGACAAAAGCATGATAAGTATGTGCGGCGCATACTGCGGAGAATGTGATTGGAGAGAGCAGACAAACTGTCCCGGCTGTCAGAAGGCACAGGGAAATCTGTTTTGGGGTCAGTGTCAAGTTGCCAAATGCTCTATAGAGAAGGGCTACAATCACTGCGGTCATTGCACTGAGCTACCTTGCTCTATGCTGCAGTCCGCCTTCGACAATCCCGAGCATGGGGATAACGGGGAGCGGCTGGCTAACCTGAAAGCATGGGCTGAGGGTAAGGATGCATATATTAGTCTAACCAAGAAAAAATAAAATTTTTACTTTAGGGGGCTGTATATGAAGAGGTTTTTGAAACGGCTTCTGCTTGCTATAGCTGTCATTGCGGCAGTTTTCGCAGTATTTCTGATGCTGACAAGGGACGACAAAGGCTTAAAGGACAAAGCTTCATTGATTGAGGAACTAGAAAGCCGCAGCTATAGGCTGAAGGAAGTGAAGCAGGCTGCTGAGGATAAACAGGCCTTTGGAGTACCGAGGCAAAGCATAGTTACAGACAAGGCTGTCTTTACAGTATATGAATTCAACAGTGAGGAAGAAGCAAAGCTGAATGCCTCTTATATTTCACCCGGCGGTTCAAGCATAAAAACACCCAACATGAGCTGGTATATAACCTGGGCTAATCATCCTCATTATTATCAAAGCGGCAAGATGATTGTATTGTATGTTGGCAGAGATGCAAAAGTACTTTATGATTTGAGGATTATAATGGGTAAGCAGAATGCAGGTGCCAAATGGTATGAAATACTTCTGTCCCGCAGAGGAAAATGATTTTTTAAGACAAGGTATACAAATGTACCTTGTCTTTTTTGTTAAATGTATGTAAACTCATTGACTTGTATAAACTTTACATATAATATATGAGTATAAACGAATATAGTAATTAAGGAGGTATTACCTTGGATTTAGTTAATGTTATGAAGGCCTTAGGCGATGAGACAAGGCTTCGCATGTTGAATTTACTGAATAAAAAAGAGCTTTGCGTATGTGAAATCGAGGAGCTGCTTGATATAAACCAGTCCAATGCATCAAGACACTTAAACAAGCTGTCAAGTGCAGGCTTGGTAGAATACAGGAAAAGCGCTCTGTATGTTTATTATAAGATAAAAGACGAAGCAACAGCGCAATTTCCATTTCTAGTATCGTTTCTTCATGATGAAACGAGAAAGCTTACTAAATGCGTGTTGGATGAAGAGCGTTTAAATCAGTATATTGACAGCGGGATAACCTGCGATGAACTTAAGGATGGCAGGCTATGCTTTAAAGATAATAAGGAGGAACAATAAATGTGCAACAGTAAAATTTCAGAAAAAAAGGATAATCAGGGATTAGGCTTCTTCTCTAAGTATCTGACTGTCTGGGTAGCAATCTGCATAGCAGCAGGTGTTTTAATAGGCCAGGCGCTGCCGGTGATACCGGAAACCTTAAGCAGATTTGAATATGCAAATGTTTCTATACCCGTAGCAATACTTATTTGGCTTATGATATATCCGATGATGCTGAAAATTGATTTTTCAAGTATTATAAACGCAACCAAGAAACCAAAGGGCTTGATAGTCACCTGTGTAACCAACTGGTTGATTAAACCCTTCACAATGTATGCTATAGCAGCATTTTTCTTCTATGTAGTATTTAAGGCATTGATACCTGCAGAGCTTGCTAAGGACTATCTTGCAGGTGCGGTGCTTCTGGGTGCAGCACCATGTACTGCTATGGTATTTGTATGGAGCCACCTGACAAAGGGAGATCCTGCTTATACCTTAGTGCAGGTGGCAGTAAACGATTTAATACTTCTTGTGGCATTTACGCCTATAGTAGCTTTCCTGCTGGGAGTAAGCGATGTAACAGTGCCCTATGACACACTGTTCCTTTCAGTAGTTCTTTTTGTAGTGATTCCGCTTCTGGGCGGATACCTCTCAAGAAAGTACATTATAAAAAGCAAAGGAAAAGAGTATTTTGAAAATGTATTTCTGAAGAAATTTGACAATATAACAGTGATAGGGTTATTGCTTACTTTAGTAATTATTTTCTCCTTCCAGGGCGAGATAATAATAAATAATCCGCTTCATATAGCATTGATTGCAGTACCGTTGACTATACAGACCTTCTTTATATTCTTTATATCATACGGATGGGCAAAGGCATGGAAGCTTAAGCATGATATTGCTGCACCGGCAGGAATGATAGGTGCAAGCAACTTCTTCGAGCTGGCAGTGGCTGTAGCAATATCACTTTTCGGACTTGAATCAGGTGCAGCTCTTGCGACAGTTGTAGGAGTTTTAGTTGAAGTACCTGTTATGCTGACCTTAGTCAAGATAGCTAACAATACAAGACACTGGTTTGAAGGAAATAAGTAGGAGGTAAAGAATGAGATTAGCAGTTATAACGGACATACACAGCAATATACTTGCGTTGAACGCAGTTCTGAAGAATATCCACGAGCATCAGGCAGACAGCATCGTTTGTCTTGGTGACCTGGTCGGCTACTGCACTAGTCCAAATGAGGTTATAGACACAATCAGGGAGAACAAGATACTTACTATAATGGGAAACTATGACGAGGCTGTAGGAAAAGAGTTAATGGTCTGCGGCTGTGACTATCCAGATCCTAAGGATATGGAAAATGCAGGTCTTTCACTTAACTGGTCCATAGACAATACTACTGAGGAAAACAAAGAGTTTCTGAGAAACCTGCCGGGACAGCTTAGAATGGATTGCAACGGAAAAAGCATAAGCTTTGTACATGGCAGCCCAAGGCTGATAAATGAATACCTGAAGGAGAACTCAAAGGAAGCTGAGGAGGTAATGAAGGACTTCAGCGGCGATGTTCTGGTCTGCGGGCATACACATAAGCCATATTACAAAAGCTTCGGCGATAAGCTGCTTGTAAATGCGGGAAGTGTCGGTAAGCCAAAGACGGGAAGCCCAAAAGCAAACTATGTGATTATAAATATAAAGGAAGATAAGATAAGTGTAGACACTATGTATGTTGACTATGACTTTGAAAAAGCGGCAGCAGCTATTGAAGCAGAAGGATTGCCCTCAGAGTTCGCAGAAATCATAAGAACAGGTATAGCATAACTATTAAGATTCACTATTGTCATCCTGAATGTAGTGAAGTATCTTTTCACAGTTACCTATCATTATTCTTCACTAACGAGGAACGACACAGGGGTCGTTCCCTACAGAATTTACACATGGTGACTACAACACGGTAAACGAAAGTGATGTCGTCATTCTGAGCGCTAGCGAAGAATCTTAAGATCCTTCGGTCGTTCCTCCCTCAGGATGACAACTGGATATTAACGACTTTCATAACAATGACAGCATAGACGGTGTAATATATTAATCATATTCTAGAGGTTTAGGACACGATGTCCTGAGCCTTTTTCGTTTTTCTTTATACAGATAAAATATTTGTTGCATATAGAAAAATATAGTACTATAATTAAATTAACATATGAATATATGTTCACATGAACAGGAGGTATATTATGGCTGAGAATAAATCCTTTGCTGACAGCTGCAGCTGCACAATCATACATGATGATGTGGTCAATAAGGTAAAAGCTCTTATGCCGCAGGAAGAGAAGCTATATGATTTAGCTGAGCTCTTCAAGGTATTTGGTGATACAACACGTATAAAGATTTTATGCTCCTTATTTGAATCCGAGATGTGTGTATGCGATATTGCTGCGTTGTTAGGTATGAATCAATCTGCAATATCTCATCAGCTTAGAGTACTGAAGCAGGCAAGGCTGGTGAAATTTCGCAAGGATGGCAAAGTAGTTTATTACTCTTTGGATGATGAGCACATAAAACAAATTTTTGACCAAGGCTTGAATCATATAAATGAGAGATAAAGATTTACAGGATGTTTGGAGGCGTATTT
>JAQZBM010000105.1 GCA_029238945.1 Clostridia bacterium | reverse complement strand
TCTTATAATGTGACAGACATAAAGCAGTTTTTAATTCTTTAGTTTATCTTAAATCAAAGTGATGGACTCTTAATCTGTCACTTTTTTGCGGTAGGACACATAGGTCCTACCCTATAATCTGTTACCTGCCACCTGTTACCTGTTACCTGCCACCTGCCACCTGCCACCTGTTACCTGCCACCTGTTACCTGTTACCTGTCACCTGTTACCTGTCACCTGTTACCTTTCACCTAACACCTGTTTCAGGTTTTCCAGCATAGCATCGATGTCCTCTCTGGCTATTACCAAAGGCGGCTGGAAGGCAAGTACGTCGCGGTTTAGTCCGTTTTTGCCTATCAGGAAGCCTCTGTCCTTCATTTCTTCCTGTATAATATCAGTTATTTCGGCAGAGCTTCTGGTTTGATCAGGTGCTTGGATTTGCATACCTATCATTAAGCCGCAGCCCCTGATTTCTTGTATATAGTTGGAGGACAGCTTGTTAAGCTCCTGCTTCAGGTAGTCTCCCAACTCCTTTGCCCTGGCGGTCAGATTATTTTCCTCTATGTACTTAAGTACGCTGAGGGCTGTCTGCGCTGCTACGGGATTACCTCCGAAGGTGGAAGCTGAAGGTCTGTTGTAAGCCTTTGCAATCTCATCTGTAGTAGAGAAGGTTGAAACAGGTATGCCGTTGCCCAAAGCCTTGGCTGTCACAATTATGTCAGGCACTACGTCATAGTGCTCAATGGCAAACATCTTGCCTGTTCTGCCATAGCCGGTCTGCACCTCGTCAATAATAAGCAGCACATTGTACCTTTCCAGCAAAGTCTTTACCTTCTTCACGTAGTCCTTAGGATACATGATTATACCGCCATTGCCTTGTATAGGCTCCATTATCATGGCGCAAATATCCTTGCCATGCTTTTGAAGCACATCCTCAAGCTGTTTAAGGGACTCTTCCATAGCATCTTCATAGCTGCTTTCTGCAGAGTAGGGCCTGTCTATTAAATAAATATTATCTTCTATAAGGTTATTATCCAGTCTCCACATAGGGATGCCTGTTACACTCAGCGTCAAGTGAGTTCTGCCGTGCAAGCCGCCCTTCAGAGCTATATAGCCTGACTTCTTGGTATAGAGTCTGGCTAAGGCCATAGCTCCTTCGTTTGCCTCTGAACCGGTAACACAGAAGAAGGTTCTTCTGATATCCCCGGGAAGTATGGCTGCCAGCTTTTCTGCCAGGTCTACAATAGGCTGTGTAAGGTATAAGGTACAGGTGTGCTGCACCTTGTTCAGCTGTTCTATTGTATCCTTTAGGATTTCTGGATTGGAGTGACCGCAGTTCAGAACCGAGACTCCTGCGAAGAAATCCACGTATTTCTTGTTGTCCTGGTCATAGAGATACTGCATTGAACCGCCGATTATCTGCGGCGGCTCCTTATAGAAATTTGAAGTGGCAGGGAAGAAATACTCCTGCCTTTTCTTTATAATACTTTCAGGACCTATATAGTTCATAATATCACTCCTTGCTGTATTTGTAGGACAGAGCGCCTAAGGTAAAGCCCGCCCTTGATGCTTTCATGGTCTTGAATAAATCCGTACATTTTGAGGTATCCGACATAGCCTGCTTGTAGACTCCGATGACATACTTAAGCTCATCGGTTATATAGGTTTGTCCTTCTATGCGGAAGCTTGTCAGGCTATCAAAGCACAAGCTGTCCAGCAGGGGCAGGAAGCACAGCTCCTTATTGGTGTACAAGTGGTTTTTCTCAGTCTGGTCAATATATACAGGATTCTCACCCTTATCAGACAGCAATACCAGAATATTGTTGTCAACATACTTGTTGTCAGCCTTTTCAATGGGTTCAAGAGCCTTGGCGTTGTCATAAAGATTGAGGTCCAGGTACATCACTCTCAAAGGTCCGTGAACTATAAGCTCCATGGGCTTCTGAACTGTACTCAGAAGAGCAGCAAGCTCATTACTTTTACATTCTATAGATGGAGTGAACTGACTTATGCCAAGCTCCCCGTAAAGCTCTGCAGCCTTATGGTTATAAATATTCATATTGTAATCGGCTATAATCGGGTACTTGCCTGCATACTTTTTGACGGCACCCAGGTTGGATACCATCAAGCCGTCAAATAGGCTGCCGTGCTTCTCCAGGTATTGGTCTATCCTGTCAAACCAAAGCTCGTCCGTCATTTGAGGCAAATCCAGATACAGCTCTGCGCTGCCTTTTATAGCTGTCAGCTGCTGCAGCTGATCTGAGGTCATGAAGGTATCGGGAAGCAGTACCTCGCAGGGGATGTAGACTCTATCTACGCCCATCTCCAGACTAAGCCTTGCCTGCTCGAAGTTGTTTACCTTAACGGAAAGCTTGCGGCTGCCGACTTTTTTATCCATATTTACATTAAGCTCTGCTTTGACATTCTCAATGACGCTGTCTGAGAGCTCAGGCTCTTCGCTGGGGACTGAGAAAACCTTCCCTGTAGAGTAGAACTTTCCTGTGCCCTCATAGCGGGTGTTTATAAAGTCCAGACCCGGCTTGCCAAAGGCATAGGCGGTACTAAAATCTCTCTTGCGATGTTCGGAAAGATGCTCTGACCTTTCTTTGCGGTTGTAGGCTAAGGGGTCAGCTATATATCTGTCTATGGCATCGCCATAGGTATTTACCAAGTCCACAATGAAATCTGTTTCTCTCATGCGTCCCTCTATTTTGAAGGAGGTGACGCAGGCTTCAATCAGCTCGGGAATGTGCTCATACATGTACATATCCTTAGCTGCCATAGGATACTCTGTAGGATAGAGCATGCCGTCCTTCTTGACCTTATACGCCCATCTGCAGGGCTTGAAGCATCTGCCGCGGTTGGAGCTGTTGCCCCAAAGCACTGAGCTGTAATAGCAGTTTGCACCGTTTACTGTGCACATATCTCCATGAACGAAGTATTCGGTTTCTATACCGGTTTGGTTTTGCAGGTTCTTCGCAGTCTTCAGGTCCATCTCTCTGGACAGCACTACTCTGGACACCCCCAGTTCCTTAAGGGCTTCTACCATCTCAATGTTATGAATATTCATCATGATTGATGAGTGAAGTTCAAAGTTATCCAGCTTTTCTTCTTTACACAGCTGCAGTACACTCATGTCTTGTATGATAAGGCCGTCAACCGTTAAGCTGTTTAAGAAGTGCAGATACTCTCTGGCCTCATCCATTTCGTATTCATTCATAATATTATTTACTGTTACATAAAGCTTCTTGTCGTTATCATGAGCCAGTTTAACTGCCTCAATCAGCTCTTCATCAGACAGGTTGAAGCCCTTTCTTATCATTCTCATGTTCAGGGATTTGCCGCCCAGGTAAACTGCATCGCAATTTGCCTTTACTATACTTCTGAAGATTTCCATATTGCCGGCGGGGGCAAGCAATTCAACCTTTTTGTCATTAAAAAATCTAGCCATATTTACTCCTTTCCTTAAGCCTTCCATTTACATAGGGCTTCTTCCAGTATGTCTATCAAGACAAACAGTACAAAGCCGAAAAGGCTTATTGCAATAATTCCTGCATACATTCCTAAATAATCTATTCTGGTCCAGGCATCCAGTATGTAATAGCCTATGCCCAGCTGTGTTCCATAGCCTTCAGCGAAAAATAATATGGAAAGAGCTGTCCCTATAGACAGCCTTAAATTTGTCAGCAGCTCAGGCATTATAGCCGGAAGGGTTATATGTCTGAATATCTGAAGCCTGGAAGCGCCAAGGCTTCTGATAGGATCATAGGTTTCAGGCGAAATGTTCAATACTGCGTCACGCACAGCTATAATCACTTGGAATACTACTATAAGTACTATCAATATTATCTTTGAAGCATCAGCCAAGCCAAACAGCAGCATGACTACAGGCAGCAAGGCTGTTTTTGGTACCGGATATGTAAAATATACCAGTGGATTTAATATCCTGTTCCAGGTCTTTGAGTATGCCATAAGCAGACCTATGGACACTCCCAAAATCAATGATATTCCTACACCTGACATTACCCTGTACAAGCTTGCTAAGATATGGATGTGCAGTCTGTTGTCGTAAAGACCGCCGAGATTGAAATATACGTCTATGGGAGTAGGAAGAACATGTAAATCAACTATTACAGCCATAATATACCATAGCACGTTAACCATTACAAAGCCCTGTAGAAATAGCTTAATTCTCTTCCTTGATTTCATGTTTCCATCCCTCTTTAATCATGTTTCTTATATGTGATGACAGCTTGAGGAATTCCTCATTTTGCCTTAAATTCTCCGTATTGAAAAGCGGGTTTTCTATAATTTCTGCTATAGTACCCGGGGTGTTGGACATTATAACAATCTTCTTCCCCATGTATATAGCCTCTTCAATGCTGTGAGTTACAAAAACTGTTGTGGGCTTATATTGATTCCAGAGGCTTATAAAAAGCTCCTGAGCTTCTTCTCTTGTAAGTGCATCTAAGGCAGAGAAGGGCTCATCCATCAGGAGCAGGTCCGGATTCATAATGAAAGCACGGGCTATTGCAGCTCTTTGCTTCTGGCCGCCGCTGAGCTCTCTTGGATATCTATCCATCAGTTCGGCGATATTTAGTTTATTTATGATGTAGTCAACTCTCTTCTTTACATCTTCGGTATAGGGCTTGCCCTTAATTTTCAAAGAGAGCAGACAGTTTTTTTCTACGCTTCTCCAAGGCAGCAGTCCAAAGTTCTGAGGTATAAAGCCGATATTGTGGATTTTAGGATTAAGCCTTGCGTCGTTTAAGACCGCTTGTCCCGCATAATCCTTGATAATTCCGCTTAATACGTGCAAGAATGTAGATTTACCACAGCCTGAGGGACCTAGTATAGCTATGATGTCACCGGATTCAATTTTCATAGTTATAGGTCCTAGGGCATGCACATTATTTCTGTTGGACTTATAGCTTACAGAGAGGTTTTCTATATTAAGCATAGGTACCTCCGGAAAATTAATTAATTAACTCCTATATTGCTCACTAAATCCTTAGGACTTAATTCTTTATTCAGTAAATTGTTCTTTTTTGCCCATTCTATAACTGACTGAATGTCCTGCTCAGAAGGAAGCATATTCTTCCTGAACTCCGGAAGTATGATTTGACCCTTCATGTCTTCAGGATAGCCCACTGTCTTAATAATAATATCTTCGTATTCAGCTATTGGAGTGCTGTTTACATAGTCTACAGCCTCATTATAGGCTCTGAAGAAGGCTTTTATCTCATCACTCTTATTATCGATGGACTCTTGTGTGAAAGCAGTTATAGAGGTATACATATCTACTTCATTGGCACTGCCTAAGACGATGCCGCCAGACTTTACCGCAAGAGAAGCGAAGGGCTCCGGCAGAAGGGCTGTATCTACCTTGCCTGTGCGAAGCATTTCAAGTCTTGTAGGCATTGCAGGAATCATAGATTTCTGAACATCTGTCGGATTCAGGCCGTTTTTCTCCAACACCTTATCTAAGGTATATTCTATTACTGTTTTTTCGGATATAGCAGCGCTTTTGCCTTTAATATCTGCAATAGTCTTTATGCCGGAATCAGGACCTGCTATAAGTACGAAGTTTCCGTCTGTAAGTCCGGTTATCTTTACGTCAAGACCTGCATTCTGATATAAAGTGACAGCAACCTCGTCGCCTATTATACCATCCAGCTTACCGCTTTGCAGTGCAGCATCCCTGTCCTTTGCGCTTTTGAAGTATTGGAGCTCTACGTTGACTCCCTGCTTCTCAAAGTAACCGTTTTCCTCAGCCATTATTATTGGTATCATTTCAACTGAAGCCATTGCTCCAAATGTAAGTGTCTTTCCTTGTGTCTGTGTGTTATCTGCTGTCGGCTGGCTTGCAGATGAGCAGGCGGTGAGAGATAGAGCCAGCACCAAGGCAAGGCATATTGCTGTGATTTTCTTTATGTTTTTCATTTAACTTCCCCATTTCTTAAATAAATTGTTTTCTATTGAAAGACTATCCAATGTCTTTCCTACTACAAAGTCTACTATGTCGTCTAAGGTTTCCGGTTTATGATAGAACCCGGGCATGGCAGGCAGTATAATAACTCCCAGCCTGGACAGCTTCAGCATGTTCTCCAGATGTATAGCATTGAAGGGGGTTTCCCTTGGAACTATCACAAGCTGTCTTTTTTCCTTCAAGGCTACATCAGCAACCCTGCACAGCAGGTTCTTGGCTATGCCGCTGCTGATTTCTGCCAAAGTGCCCATAGAGCACGGCAGAATGACTGCAGCATCAAATTTGTAGGAGCCGCTTGCAACCTTGGAAAAGAGATTCTCATTATCCTCCAGCACCACATTGTCATGCTGCTTTTGAAGCTCCCCTACCCATTGCTCCAGCTCAATGTCAGTCTCATATTTCATAACCTTTTTACCAGTGTCGGTACAAATAATGTGTATGTAGGTATCATTTTTCAGCAGCTCCTCTATAAGCCTCTTGGCATAGATGCTGCCGCTGGCACCTGTTATGCCTACTACCATCTTCTTCATGGGTTTTACCTCCTAAAAGGGCTAGATGAGGGCGTCTATGACACCTGTAATCAGGAATATTATGCTGACCAGCTGGTTGATGCTGTAGGATGCAACCTTCACATTGGAAAGGTTATCCGGTGAAACCAGCCTGTGCTCTATAACAAATAGCACAGCGATGACTGTCAGGCCTGCAAAATAAACAATATTCAGCTGCGGACTTAATATGCCTACAATGGCAAGAAATACTATGGTAATGGCATGGAAGGCAGCAGCTATATGCAGCGCATTCTTTACTCCAAACCTAGCAGGTATGGAATGTATGCCATTTTCAGTATCAAATTTATAGTCCTGTGAGCCGTATATTATATCGAAGCCCGCCACCCATAAGGTGTTTGCAGCTCCCATAAACAAAGGAAGCCATGAAAGCTCCCCAGAAACTGCAAGCCAAGCTCCCACCGGTGCAGCAGCTGAGGTTATGCCCAGGACTAAGTGACAGGCCCAGGTAAATCTCTTTGTATATGAGTATATAGTCAATAAAAACAGTGCAATTGGAGACAGAAGCAGGCAAAGCGGGTTCAGCATTGCTGCGGCTGCAACCATAACCGCAAAACACACTACACTGAAGACGATTACTTCTTTCTTCTTAAGCAAGCCTTGAGGCAGCTGCCTTGTAGCTGTACGCGGGTTTTTGGCATCTATCTCAGCATCTATGACTCTGTTTATCGCGTTTGCACCTGTCCTTGCACCCATGAAGGCAACAAGTATCCAGAATACTATGTATGGCGAGGGCAGTCCCCCGCTGACCAGCAGCATTGAAATCAGTGCAAAGGATAGTGAGAAAATAGTATGTGAAAACATGACCAGGATACCATAGTCATGAGCTTTCTTAATTAGTTTAGTCAATATTGTATTCACCCCATCTTTTGTTTACTATATCTTTGATTTCTTTTGTCATCTCGATATCATTTGTCCATCCGCGTGTGTGCCCTTCATCTGGCCATTTCTTAGTGGCGTCTATACCCATTCTGTGTCCGTAGCGGGGCAGATTGGATGCATGATCAAGAGCATCGAGAGGTCCTTCTGATATCACCACGTCCCTCTTGGCATCTATGTTGTTGAAAACCTTCCAAACGACGGTTGAAAAGTCCTTTGGGTCAACATTTTCATCAACCACGATAATCATCTTTGTGTACATCATCTGACTGATGTCCCACAAGGAATTCATTATCTTCCGGGCATGCCCCGGAAAACGTTTCTTGATGGAAACAATAACACAATTATTGAAAACTCCTTCAAGAGGAGAGCTAAGGTCAACAATCTCAGGAAACCGCAGCTTCAAAAGCGGAAGAAAGATTCTTTCGGTGGCTTTGCCTATATAGCAGTCTTCCATTGGCGGTTTGCCTACTATAGTTGTAGGGTATACAGGATTTTTCTTATGTGTTATACAAGTCACATGAAAAACAGGATAGTAGTCTGCAACAGAGTAATAACCTGTATGGTCGCCGCAAGGGCCTTCTATCTTCAGCTCCTCGTTTACATCAACATAGCCTTCTAGGATAAATTCCGCATCGGCAGGTACATACAAATCATTAGTAATGGACTTTACAAGCTTGACAGGCAGCCTCCTCAGGCAGCCTGCAAACAGCATCTCGTCGATTGTTTTCGGAAGGGGTGCTGTTGCTGCATAGGTTATTGCAGGGTCGCAGCCTAAGGCGACTGATACAGGCATCTTACCGCCAAGCCTTCTGTATTTGTCGTATATGTCTCTCCCATTCTTGTGCAAGTGCCAGTGCATGCCTGTTGTATTCTTATCATATACCTGAAGCCTGTACATTCCCATGTTTTGTATATGAGTCTCCGGATCTTTGGTAATAACCAGAGGAAGCGTGATGAACCTTCCTCCATCCTCAGGCCAGCACTTAAGCACCGGAAGTGCTGCAAGGTCAGGAGAATTCTCGATGACCTCCTGACCTTCACCTCTGCCGGCAAGCTTAATAGGGGAGAATGAAGACAGCTTTTGAACTGAGTGAGCTTCAATGAAATCAACTATTCCTTCGCCAATCTCATCAAGGGTTTCTACACCCAGAGCCATACTCATTCTCTCATATGTACCCATGGCATTGATAAGTACGGGGTAGGAAGAACCCTTAACCTTTTCAAATAAAAGAGCAGGACCGTACTGTTTGGATATTCTATCCGCAATTTCAGTAATTTCCAGCTCTGAATCCACTTCTGCCTTTATTCTTCTCAGCAAGCCCTTATCATCAAGGTGCTTGATAAAATCCTGCAAATCTTTATATGCCATGTTAACCTCTCCAATAAGAAATAGACAAATTTATAACAATATTTTATCATACTTTATGGCAAGGCGCAAAAAAAC
>JAQZBM010000104.1 GCA_029238945.1 Clostridia bacterium | reverse complement strand
CCTTGAGAATAATTGATACAGAACAGCTTGATTTAGAGAGAAAATAATAAAAATCATATTATTGAGAATGCCTGCAGGCTTAAGAACAAGCCCGCAGGCATTTTTTCATAGGTTTTCATAGTGCTTTCGCGGCTTTTTGTTATTGATTTCAGACTCGACACTTTCTATAGCTACATCCTTGACGTTTTTATAATCGGTTTCCTTGTCAGCCGCTTCTCTGACAATGGTTTCAGGCTTTATGCCTATAGTAGTTTCGCTGGCGGGATATGTATAAGTAGAGGTTGGAACGTACTGCCTTCTCTCATCCAAAAAAATCACCTCCATTTTACAGCTGCAGCTTGTTGTCTGTCATCTCAGTAATCATCTGCGCATCAACCGTAGCCTTACGTTTATCAACAGGAGCTTCTTTTTTACTTTTGTAATCATCTTTATTAACTGCTTCTCTGATTATTGTTTCGGGTGGAATGCCTAAGGTATTGGCATCCGCAGGATAGGTATGGGTGTTGTAAGGAACGAACTGCTTCTTATCATCCAAAAAAATCACCTCCATATTTAGTATTGTTAAAATATGAAGGTGATATGTGTTCTTCTGTTAGGCATTCTTATGATTATTTACGAACCAATTTATAAGCTTCCAGGCAACACTCATTTTTCCCGGTATTGGGGGCAGTTCATCTGCCGTGTACCAGCCGGCATCGATAAGCTCGTTCTTGTCGATTACAAGCTCTCCGCTGGCATATTCCGCTGTGAAGCCCACCATAAGTGAATCAGGGAAGGGCCAAGGCTGACTGCCAAAATATTTGACATTCTTCACCTCAATACCTGCTTCTTCCATAACCTCTCTTGCTACACATTCCTCTAAGGTTTCACCGGGCTCAACAAAGCCTGCAAGAACACTATAGAAATTAGATTTATTTAATGCATTCTTAGCCAGCAGAAGCTTATTTTCCTTAGTAATGGCAACTATTATAGCCGGCGAAATCTTTGGATACATCGCAAAATTGCAGCTGGGACAAAGCTTTGAATGCTCGTTGTCTTTTAACTCTGTCTTTGAACCGCAGCGTCCGCAGAATTGGGTGTTTCTGTCCCAGTTTGCCAGGTGATATGCCCGGGCAGCCAGCCAGAAAAGCTCATCATCAATCTGTCCGAAAAGCTGCCGGAGACCAATTAATTTATACTTGTCGTCAGGGAAGCTGCTTGTCTTTATTCCTCCTGCAAAGCAGGGTATAGCGTCCAATCTGCCAAGGTAAATGCTGACTTCAGGCAATTTATCGTACTGCTGTAAGCTTTCGGTAGTTGGAATACTTAAATTGCCGTTGTTTATTTCTACCAATAGTGTATCTTCATAAAATGCAAACCGATAACCTGAAGCTTCAGGTTCCGGTACAGGTGTTGCTCTCAATTCAAAAGCCATGATTTTCTCCTTTGTATTTGTCGATATTTGTAAGCTTTGCATATCAATAAATATTATACTACGGTGAAAGAATTACAACAAATACTTAATGGAGGATGTAATAAACTTAGTATGTCAGTTCCTCAACAAAGGGTTCGCTTTCAAGGGTTTCATCCAGGTGCTTGAAAATGCCCTTGAATATGTTGGTCTTATCCTGTATGTCATACATATTTATCATATCAACCTCAGCGTAGTATTCGGTAAGTATCTGATCAAAGGTGAAGCCCTTCTGGATACCTAACATTGAAGCGCCATACTGGCTCATGCCGACTCCGTGTCCATTGCCGCCGCCATAGAAGGTTACAGTCTGGATGCTGTTATCTTCCGCTCTTGCAATATCAAAGGTGCAGAAGGCTGAGTACAGTATGCTTGGATTTTTTAAAATAGAGGTATAATCTGTTGAACCGCCTTTAGCTCTGTATGCCAATATGTCAGCAGCTGATTTTGTATCTGTTTTGTTTGGTCTTATGGTAAATCTGATGTTGTATTCCTTCAAAAGCTTGTAGGTTCCGGTGCTGCCCTCAATGACCAGCTCCAGCATATTGCCGCCGGCACCCCTTTTGCTTACATACATATTGTTAATTGTTCCTACTCCTCCAGATGGGATTGGAGTACTTACAAATTCACCGCTACTGTTTAGTGTCAATATGGCTCTGGGATCAGCGGCATATCTTAGAAGAATATTCTTGTTTATGGTATTCTCTAATTCCTGCTTAGTGAGGCTGACCTTCCATCTGAAGTACAGTGATTCTGAATCATAGGATAAGAAGGATAAGTCTTTATAGAAAGCATTTACAGCCTCTTCATTTGAAGTATCTATAGTGTACATTTGAGCGGGATTTACAGGGTCGTATGTATAGCTTCTGGCTGTGAGATATGGAAGGGGTGTACCGGGGAAAGCACCTGTTGCTCCGTCTGCCCAGACCTCATGGATTGAAGCCCCGTATCCGCCGCTGGTGCTGTAGTATCTGCAGTCAACATATTGGCCGTCTTTTACAAGTATCAGCCCACTTGTTTCGTCAACTGCCTGATTTGTAAGAGCATTCTCAGCAGAGTTGTTGTACACCTGGCTCATGACGCTGTCATATACCATGACGCCTTCCTTAGCAAGGCTGGAGTTGGTGATGCACTCATTTATGGCATAGGTTCTGGCTGCTACCGCCTGAGCCTTTAGTGCTTCGAACCCAAAGCTTGCAGGCATCTCACTGGGTACTACCTGATAAAGGTATTGCTCCATAGGAAGTTCGTTTATAAGTCTCAGCTTGCCCGGCGCTGATGAAGAGGGCGTAATCTCAAAGAAGCCTCTGTAGTTTGGATATCCATATGCCCTTTTGAAGGATTTTATTTGAAGCAGGGATGCCTCATTGACCGGGATGGCATATAGCCTGTTTGATGTAGTATAGATGCTTTGGCCATTCATTGTTACAGTAACAGCATTACTTGCAGCTGCAGTAAATGCGACATCTGTGCCGGCTGGTATATCAAGGCTTGCCTCAGCTTTCTTATCAAGCAGTCTGAAGCCGTCCTTGGATGTTATTATGATGCTGTTATGGTCCAGAACAGTGGATAAAGCCGGTGTTATTGCTGCCCTGATATCTGTTATGGCATTGGGGCCGTCTACCACTATCAGCTGCACCAAGCCTGCCGCGTTGAAAAAAGTAAATACATTCTTAGCTCCAACATATACCTCTTTGAAGCTGATTGAAGCGGCTTCATTGTTGTAAAGCTGATATATTGAGCAGTCGGGAGCTAGTGAAACAGTTCCGGTCAGTTCCAGCTCCAGCGTTCCGGCGGAAGTGTTTCTTGCTATAATCTTTTCATTTACTACATATCCCATACCAAGCTTCAATTCCGATTTGTCCTTCTGATGGAGGATATGCATCATTTCGCTTATCAGCTGTCCGTTGCTTACAGTGTCTGCTGTTACCCCGCTTTCAATATAATATTCTGCATCAGCCTCAGGGCTCAAAGTATCAGCAGATATGACGGGGGAAAGGGCTGATATTATCATTAGTATTGAGACAAGGATGGCAATTACTATAAAACCTCTTCTTCTCATAGAAACCTCCTGTAATTATTTATTAAGCTCAACCAGATGGCATTACAGCCATTCATGTTAGCTTGAGCTGACTGTATAAGAAGTTTAAAAGGATATTTTGCCCATGATGACAGGCTTTGCTGCCCCCGTAGCTCTGGGCAGGTTATTGGTGCAGCCGTTTACTGCTTCATTGGCCAGGATTCCGAAGGCAATGGCTTCCTTGGCATCGCTGGAGAAGCCCAATTCCTCCTGGCAAACAACGGGAACACCGTTAAACTCTGTCCTCAGCATGGACATGAGGGTTTTATTGTGGCTTCCGCCGCCGCTTATGATTATTTCGTCTGCAGTATGATTGCTGAATATGAAGCTTCTATAGCTGCTGCTTATGCTTTTGGCAGTAAACATGGTAAGCGTAGCCAATATGTCATGGAAGCCAAGACCGGCAGCTCTATATTTATCTATCATATATAGGGTATATTTCTCACCAAAGGTCTCTCTGCCCGTTGTCTTGGGGGGGATGCTGTTTATAAAGGGATGTGACATAAGCTCATCCAGCATATCCTTTGACACAGCCCCGAGAGATGCATAGAAGCCTTCACGGTCATAGGTCTCTTTGCCGGCTGTCATCAGTGCAGTGCAGCAGTCTATCATCATATTGCCGGGACCTGTGTCAAAGGCATAGACCTCTGAAATATCTGAGGCAGCAGGTATTACAGTGGCGTTTCCGATACCTCCTATATTTTGCAATACCCTTGTCTTATACTGGTGCCTGTATAACAGATATTCAGTATAGGGTACCAGGGGTGCTCCCTGACCTCCGGCTGCCATATCCCTTACTCTGAAATCAGCAACTGTGATAGCTCCCGTCCTTTCGGCTATCACCGCTGCTTCACCTATTTGAAGAGTGCTGTGACCGGGAATGTGGTATATGGTTTGTCCGTGGGAGCCTATCAGGTCCAAATTGTCCAAAGGGATATTGCAGTCCTTGCAGATTTGTATAACTGCCTCTGCGAAGATTTCACCTATAGTAAAGTTAAGCCTGCAGACAGCTTCGGTATTTGCAGTGTTTTCACAGCAGCTCAGTATTGCTTTTCTTATTTCATTTTCATAAGGAAAGGTGCGGAAGGCTATGAGAGTAACGCGGGTAGTGAGGCCGCAGCCTTGAATTTGCATAAGAGCCGCATCTACACCATCCAGAGAAGTGCCGGACATAAGGCCGGCCACCAGCCGTTCCTTCTTGTTTTTTATTTTCTGAAGCTTTTCCAGTGACATGTCATTTCTCCTCACGATACTTTCATACTTTATTTATATATATTAAAAAAATTTTCCTATATGATTTAAAAATAATAAAAATCTTTTCGTTTGCAGCGTGAAATTTTATTCTAATTAACCCAATGGCTTCATAGTATATACTGTGATGTACCGGGAAATAAGACAATGCAGAGGTTTCAGACTAGGAGCTGCATAAAAAATATTTTTAGATTTTGTAAAAAACATGAAGACATTTTTAGTTCAGCTTGGATAGAAATAATTTTATAACTTCAGAAATTTTAATTGAGGTGAAAGGATGTACGGATGCTTAATCAAAATCAGACAAGGACTAAACACCTTTAGTCCCAAAGAAATGAAGCTGGGGGAATATATCCTGCAAAACAGCGACGGTTTGACCAAGCTCTCAATCACACAGCTTGCTGAGAGAAGCGGGGTCAGTGAGGCATCAATCGTGCGTTTCTGCAAGCGCTTGGGCTTAAAGGGCTATCAGGAGTTAAAGGTATCCATATCGGCAGAAACAGCAGTGTCAGGGTCAGGGAGGAAGTCCATACATGACAACATCGGCACTGAGGACTGTACTTCTACAATACTTCAAAAGATATCCAAGGGTAACATGGATGCCATTGACAGTACATTGAAGGTATTGGACGCGCTGGAACTGGATAAGGCGGTGAATGCTCTGCAAAGTGCTAAACGGATACTGCTCTTTGGAAGCGGGGCATCCTCCATAGTAGCTATGGACGCTCAATATAAGTTCATGCGGATTAATATGGAAGCCATAATGTACTTTGATACCCATATGCAGCTTACAGTAGCCTCGAATTCCAGAGAAGGTGATGTGGCTATCGGCATATCAAATTCAGGCAAGACAATAGATGTGGTGAAATGCCTGGAAATGGCGAGAGGCAACGGAGCCAAGACAATATGCATAACCCAGTACGGCAACTCTGAGATACTTCATGCATCAGATATAAAGCTTTTTACTGCATGCATAGAAAATAACTTCAGAAGCGGTGCCATGGCTTCCAGGATAGCGCAGCTGAATATCATAGACAGTCTCTTCGTAGGAGTCGCCTGCAAGAACTATGACAGGGTAATTGAATACCTGAATAGTACAAGAGAAGCAGTTCGCAGCAAAAAGTACTAATGCTGGAAGGGAGGACGGCAAAATGCTTTACAAGCTTAATCAACTTTCCACTGAGCAGATAAATGAGAACAGCATACACATAGATGAAATGAGTACTATGGAAATATTGACATTAATCAACGAGGAGGATAAAAGGGTTGCGCTGGCAGTACAGGAGGAAATACCAAACATAGCCATAGCAGCAGACGAAATAGTGAAAGCCATAGGAAACGGAGGAAGACTTGTCTATATGGGAGCAGGTACCAGCGGCAGACTTGGTATCTTGGATGCAGCAGAGTGTCCTCCCACATTCAGTACCGGCGAGGATGAAATTATAGGACTTATAGCAGGCGGACAGGAGGCCTTGGTAAGAGCTGTTGAGGGTGCTGAGGACAACGGGGACGAGGCAGTTAGGCAGCTACAGGATATCGGCTTTTCCGATAGGGACATCTTGGTTGGCATAGCAGCCAGCGGCAGAACCCCCTATGTCATAGAAGGCATAAATTATGCGAACAGCATTGGCGCAGCTACCATATCAATAAGCTGTACGGCAGGCTCTGCAGTCAGCAGACTTGCAAAAATTGCCATAGAGACTATAGTTGGTGCAGAGGTAATTGCCGGTTCCACCAGGATGAAGGCAGGAACGGCACAGAAAATGGTTCTAAATATGCTTACAACCTGCTCTATGATTAAGCTGGGCAAGGTTTATGGCAATCTTATGGTTGATGTCCAGCCTACAAATCAAAAACTGATTGAAAGAGCTCAAAACATTGTATGTACTGTTGCCGGTATTTCAAAGGAGGCTGCAATGGAGTACCTGAAGGCTGCAGAAATGAACTCTAAGGCAGCCATAGTAATGGCGATGAAATCATGCACAAGAGAGGAAGCCCTTGAATTGCTTGAAAAAGCTCAAGGCTTTTTAAGAGAAGCTTTAGAAATGTGAAAGGAGGGATGCCTGTTGAAGGTACTGCTTGTTTGCTCGGGCGGCATGTCAAGTGCTATTGTTGTTAAGGCTATTGAGAATGAAGCAAAAAAGACAGGAGTGGACATACTGGTAAAGGCGATTGGCACAGGTCAGTACGAGGATGAAGTAAGGGAAGGCTGGGATGCAGTATTGGTAGCACCCCAGGTAAGACACCGTTTGGACACCTTTAAGAAAACAGCAGAGGAACTCGGAATTCCCATTGCCGTGATTACTCCACAGGGCTATAGTCCCATGGGGGGATCTAGGGTTATTGATGAAATCAAAAAGCTAATATAATTCAAAGGGGGATCATGATGAATAAGTTTTTCGCGTTTGTTGAAAAAGTATTAATGCCGCCGATGGCGAAGCTGTCGGAGCAAAGACACCTGAGGGCAATACGTGACGGTATCATATCTACTATGCCGCTTATAATTGTTGGCAGTTTCTTTATGATGATTGCTTTTCCGCCAATTCCTGCATTGGATGCTTTGGTTAAGCCTTATGTAGCAAAGATACTCATACCATACAGACTTACCTTAGGGCTTATGTCCTTGTATGCAGCTTACGGCATTGGCTACAGCCTGTCTAAGTCCTACAAGCTTGACGGAATTTCAGGCGGCGTGCTTTCAATGGCAGCCTTCCTGCTGACAATGATACCGCTGAATGTAGAAAAAACAGGCTGGGTTCTTCCTATGGGCAATCTTGGCGGAGCAGGAATGTTCGTTGCAATCATAATGTCTATATTTGCCGTTGAGGTTTTAAGGTTCCTGCAGCAAAGAAATATCACAGTGAAAATGCCGGAAGGAGTTCCGGATTCTGTGGCCAGGTCCTTTGAGGCTCTGATTCCTGCAGCAGTTATAATGGTAGTCATTTGGATAGTCAGAATTCTTGCAAACTTTGATATACAGACATTCATAATGAACCTGTTCAAGCCTTTAGTTACAGCTGGAAACACGCTGCCCGGCGTATTGGTTCCTATCCTTCTTATTACTTTGCTTTGGGCAACAGGTATACACGGAGTATCCGTAGTGGGCTCTATCGCAAGACCAATATGGCTGACACTTTTAGATGCCAACATTGCTGCACAGGCAGCAGGTGCTGCAGTACTTCCAAACATAGCACCGGAGCCATTCTTCCAATGGTTCGTTTGGATTGGCGGTTCAGGTACTACAATAAGCTTAGTTTTACTGATGCTCATATCCAAATCAAAGTATTTAAAGAGCTTAGGCAGAGCATCACTGCTTCCGGGTATTTGCAACATAAACGAGCCGGTAGTATTTGGCGCTCCGATTATGTTGAACCCGATTTTGGCAATACCCTTTATAGTAGGACCTTTGGTAACCGGTATCATCACTTGGATTGCTATGGCAGCAAACATAGTAAGCAGACCATATATACTGCCGCCATGGACACTGCCTGCACCAATCGGTGCTTATCTGGCAACCGGCGGAGACTGGAAAGCAATAATACTTGTACTCATCAACATTGCTATCACTATGCTGATATACTTCCCATTCTTTAAGGTTTATGAGAAAAAGCTGGTGGCAGAAGAAGCCGGCAAAGCGGAATAAAACAGGTAACAGGTGAGTAGGGGACGCTGCCCACAGCGTCCCTTTTTAGAATTATAATGCATAGCTTGTCATGTAGAATGTGGAATGTAATATGATTCGGAGGTGAGTTTTTTTGGGTGAGGATATTGTTTTTGAGATAATACTTCATGGAGGAAATGCCAGAGCTCATTCCTATGAGGCCTTAAGGCTCTCGGAGGCTGGGGACTTTCAGGGAGCGGAGGCGCTAATGAAAGCCGCAGATGAGGAAATTAGTCTTGCCCATAAGATACAGACAGAAATAATTCAAAGAGAGGTACAAGGAGAGAAATATGATATAAATGTGCTGTTTGTCCATGCCCAGGACCACCTTATGACAGCTGTTGCCGAAAGTACTCTTATTGAAAACATGATTAAGCAGAATAAAAGGATAAAAGCATTGGAGAGCATGCTGGAGGGATGTAGATGAATAAACTCAAAATTGCAGTAATCGGCGGCGGCAGCAGCTATACACCGGAAATAATAGAGGGCTTCATAAAGAGATACAGC
>JAQZBM010000103.1 GCA_029238945.1 Clostridia bacterium | reverse complement strand
TAATTTTTTAACATACATATATAAATAGCACTATTTGAATCATGTAAATTGTTTAGTGCGAAATATATAGATTTAAAATATAATTATTCTTCAAAATATTGTATGTTTTTCATCATTGTCACATGGTTAGCATAAAGACTACAACATAATAAAGACTGTTTTTCAGAAACTATATATTGTAAACAATAATTTTATCAGATAGGTGGTTTAAGAATGAAAAAATTTGTTGTTTTTCTGTTCTTGATGCTGGCTATGCTGACTTGCACCGTTTCAGCACAAGAAACAGTGACCTATACTGTACAGTGGGGCGACAGCATGTGGAAAATAGCGATGAAGTATCAGGTTGGTGTCAGTGAAATAATTTCAAGCAATCGTCAGATTTCTAATCCAAATTTGATATACCCCGGACAAAAGCTTACAATTCCTACTCAACAAAGTATAAAAGCACTGGAAAGCGAAGTCGTGAGACTTGTGAATATTGAAAGATCAAAGCATGGATTAGCTGCTTTAAAGGAAAATTGGGAGCTTTCAAGAGTTGCCAGATATAAATCAGCAGATATGGCAGCCAAAAACTACTTCTCACACACATCGCCAACTTACGGATCTCCTTTCAGAATGATGGAGTCCTTTGGAATAAAATATTCTTCAGCAGGTGAAAACATAGCCATGGGGCAAAGAACTCCTCAAGAGGTAATGAATGCCTGGATGAATTCACCGGGACATAGAGCAAATATTCTAAGTCCCAGCTATACACAGATAGGCGTAGGCTTCGCTAAGAACCAAAACGGCAGGGCATATTGGACTCAAATGTTTATAAAGCCGTTATATTAGAATAAAAAACCTATATCAGTAAGGCTGATGTAGGTTTTTTTTGGAACAATAACATAGTCTCATCGTCTAAATTTATGAAAATACTAGAAAAGGTGGTTTAAAATGAAAAAGGTATTTGCAATAGTTATAGTCGCAATAGTTATAATAGCTTCACTGACAGCCTGCTCATCCTATGGCGGGGCTCCAATTCAAAACCCCCGTACACTTCCTGCTCAGGGTGGTCCGGTTGCACCGCAACCTTCTCAAGGCATCACAGTAAATGAAATTGATTTTGAGATAATTAGCCCTGAAAATCTAACTTCCGAAAAACAGGATATTTTAGAGAAGATAAAGAAAAATAAAGGCTTTATCTTTTGGGAAGAGGACAGCGATTTCTATATCGCGATATTTGCAGGCGAAAAGCCTACTGCAGGCTATAAGCTTGAGGTGAAATCCATCGAGGATAACGAAGGAAAAACAAACATCCTTATAGATGTAACTGCTCCCCAAGACTTTGCTGCTGAAGTTATCACCTATCCTTATATAATAATCAAAACAACCGGAATAACTGATAACTTTAACATCGAGGATATGCAAGGCGAAGTTTATAAGATGATTTACGTTAAATAAAAGCTTAGGACATCGGATCCATCTCTTTTAACCGGATTTGCTTTGTGAATGGCTATTAAAAAAACATCTGAGAGTATACTCTCAGATGTTTTTTTATTACGGAGTAACAAGGTTCCCGGGACCCATCAGCAGCTTTAGCTGCTCTTGATGGGTGGGGTTCTTACCTAAGATGTTCAGGCTCTTTTTCAAAGAATAATCTCTCAGATGTCTCTTTTGTATTAATTATAATATCATTAATTTCTTTAATCTTATTCATAATTTTCTCTGTCTCCAAAGAAGGTACGTTATAGTATAAAAACAAGTCTTCAAATTTCTTTATGGTATAGTTCAATTCCTTGTTTATTCCTACAAAGCTGTCAATGTTTCTGCTTTTTACTGCATTTTTAAACTGCTTTATATCAATATAAATTATATCTACAATATCAGCTTCATTTTCAAACGTCTTTAGAGGAAGAGGATAAGGTTTAATTCTCTCCAGGAAATACTTATTTTTTTTATTGATATTATATACATACTCAACAGGTATATTGTCTATAACAAACCTTACATAGCACGTTTTGCTGTTTACCTGTTCAACTGCGGCTCCCATTTGTATAAGTTTCATTTCATGTTGACTGGCTTCAACATTTAAATAATTCATTATAAGGCACCTCTTTTATAATTTATAAGCTTATTGCTATTTCCATTATACAGCATTTATTTTAAACATAGAATATTATTATATAAATTGTTGAGATAATTATGGACACCAACATCAATGGAAATGCAAGCTTCATATATTCTATAAAACCAATCTTCATTCCGCGTTTTTCCAGCATGCCTGCTGCAATTACATTGGCTGATGCCCCTACAATAGTTCCGTTGCCTCCTAAGCACGCGCCTAATGCTAATGCCCACCAAAGCGGTGTAACGTCCATGCCGGAAATAGCCTGCATATTATTTATTAATGGTATCATAGTGGCTACAAAAGGAATATTGTCTACAAAAGCTGAAATAATAGCTGACATCCAAAGAATCAGCATGGATGTTATCATCATATTTCCTGCTGTAAGGTTGACAAGCTTCTCAGCAAGCATCCTGATTACGCCAACTGCTTCAAGTGCACCTACCAAAATAAATAATCCTATAAAGAAGAATACTGTACTCCACTCAATTTCCATAAGTATTTCATCAGGATCTGATTTACTTATAAGCATAAGAGTTACTGCTCCGAAAAGTGCTACAGTAGCAGATTCCAGATGTAATGCTTGATGCAGTATGAAGCCTAATATAGTTATCCCTAATACTATCAGGCTCTTTATCAGTAAATTCTTGTCCTTTATGGTCTTGTGTTCATCAAACATCAATACCTTTTTCTTGTTTTCCTCTGTTACTATAAAGCTCTTCTTAAACATTAGCTTCATGATAAACGTAGTTACAATAAATACGATAATTGCAGCAGGTGCAAGATTGAATAGAAAATCCATGAATCCTAAGCCTGTCGCACCCCCTATCATGATGTTTGGGGGGTCACCTATCAACGTAGCTGTACCACCTATGTTCGCAGCAAAAATCTCTGCGAAAAGAAATGGAAAAGGCTTAAGCTTCAAGGTATCTGTAATAACCAAAGTCACCGGTGCAATCAGCAATATTGTGGTTACGTTGTCCAACAAGGCTGATGCGACAGCAGTAATAATCGAGAACATAAGGAATATCTTCCATGGTTCTCCTTTTGAAGCCTTGGCAGTCCTAATTGCAATGTACTGAAACACTCCTGTTTTCTTTAGTATTATGACAATAATCATCATGCCGACTAAAAGTCCTATTGTATTGAAGTCAACTATTCCAAAAGCTTCTTTTTGTGGCAGTACCTGAAGAATTATCATAAGCACAGCACCGAAAAGGGCCACTACCGTTCTGTTAATTTTTTCAGAAATAATGGCTGCATAAGTAAGTACGAAAATTACAAGTGCTATTACAACATGGTTTTGTAGCAAATTTTTCATCTCCTAACCGATTTTTTGATATACATTAGTACTATAATCATCTCTGAATTTTAATGCAACCAGCTAAATATGCACGCAATCAGTAAATTTCTGTATTTTGCCTGATAAATTCACGTTTTTATTTAAATACCTTGGGTTTGCAACTTGTTTATATTATTTATTCTTCAGCTGAAAAAATCGCATATCACATTGTGATATGCGATTTTTCATTCAAATGATTTTTTATATTTCTCCAAGCCTCTTATTGCATCCAGCTCTTTATCATTCTTCATAAACTCAAGCAAATCAGGGTAAAGCTCCAAGGCTTTTATTACATCCCGCAAAGCAGTCTCTGCCTTATCCAGCTTAGCATAGCAGCAAGCTCTGTTGTAGTAGAGTGATGCCATTTCCGGATTATTTTCTATGCCCTTGCTGAAAATCTTAATTGCCTCTCTATATTCACTGCTCTCAATAAAAATTACGCCAAGGTTCAGGTAGCTGTAAGGATAATACGGCTCCTCCTCTATGGATTTATAATAAAATTCCTTTGCTTCTTCAATCCTTCCCAGCTTTTTCAATACAACACCCATGTTAAACATAGGCTTATAATGCTGGGGCTCAAGTCTTAAGGCTTGTTCTGTCAGCTGCAGTGCCTTTTCATTTTGGTTCATTTCCTCATATATGACTCCAAGATTTACATAGGCCCAGAAGTTTTCCCTATCCAGCTCAATTACTCTTTCATAATGCTTGATGGCTTGCTCCTTATCTCCTGTCTCATCATAGGCATTGGCCAGGAAGAAGTGTGCACTGACATAAGTTTCATCCAGCTCTATAGCCTTTTGATACAGTTCGATAGCCTTATCATAGTCCTTATTGTTGTCGTGTATTATTGCCATGCCGTAATACGCTCTGGCATCCTTAGGCTGAATTCTCAGAACCTCACGGAACTTCTCCATGGCAAGCTCCTCCTTATACAGCTCATCATAAAAGACTGCCATATCCAAAAGCAGCTCTATATCACGACGACCTTCTCTCAGCTTATAGGCCTTATTGTAAAACTCTAAAGCCCTTTCATCATTATTCTCATCCATAAACTTCTCGGCTAATATCCTATAGTTCCTCACCATGTAAGTATTATTCTTCATTGTCATCATCTCCGTCATAGAAATCCAGATAAGAGTATTTTCTGCCATCCTTCTGCCAGCCCAATATTGCTTCCAGATTTACATTATCTGCTGCTTTAAACAGCTTTTTGTCAAACTCAGGGAAGCGCTCCTTCAGCTCCTCTATCAAAGCTCTTATTTCGTAGCGTTTGTTGCCTATCTTCTTTGCCGCTACCATGCAGGCACAGTTAAGCGCTTGTATGCCGCTGTTCTGACTGAAGCTTATAATATCCTTTTCCTCTATATAATATAGGGGTCTTATAAGCTCCAAGCCTGTAAAATTTGTAGATTTCAGCTTTGGAAGCATTGTTTTGAAGCTGCCTGTGTATGCAATGTTCAGCATTGTGGTCTCAATTACATCATTGAAATGGTGTCCAAGAGCCAGCTTGTTACAGCCCAGCTCCTGAGCTTTATTGTACAGCGCTCCCCTGCGCATCTTGGCGCACATATAGCAGGGATAGTCCTGTGCTATTCTATCCACTACATCAAAAATGTAGGACTCAAATATATTTATCGGTATATCCAAATGCTTGCAGTTGGATATAAGAAGCTCTTTTATATTTTCATGGTAGCCCGGATCCATGACTATGAATTCCAGCTCAACCTTTATAGGCCCATGCTTTTGAAGCTCCTGAAAAAGCTTCGCCATAAGCAGGCTGTCCTTACCCCCTGACATGGCAACAGCTATCTTATCTCCGTCCTCTACCAGCTTATAATCCTTAATAGCCTTCATAAATTTTGACCAAAGTGCTTTTCTGTATTTCGTTATAATATTTCTTTCTATTTCATCCAGGGGTTTAAGCTCCCCTACCGGCAGCAGCACGTCACAGCCGCTTCCTGCAATTCCGCTCATTGTTTCACCTCATATATTAATGCTTTCGTTTCTTATTTCACCGAATACTCAACAAGCAGCTTTTCCTTCAATTCCCACAGGGACTTTGACAGGTCTACATAGTAGTTATGGGGATTTTCGAAACGCAGTATTTCATCCCAAAGGGTATCTACCTGCTGACCACAGTACTCTTTTATATGCTTTAAATCAGGGCTGTCATAAGTCTGCTTTCCTTTATCAAAAATTTGTACTAAAAGCTTCTTGGCGTAAAAATCAGTCACTATCTTTCTCTTCCAGGTATGCTCAGGGTCAAAAATCTCATAGCCCTTAGTATCATCAATAACCTCTTCATGTAAAGTTATAATATCTGCAATAGCTTTGTCTGTTTCTTTGTCGAAAAGTCTCCAAAGCTGCTTGAAGCCCGGATTAGTGATTTTTCCTACGTTCTCACTTATCTTTATCTTAGGAACAATCTCTCCCTGGTCTTCTATGGCAGTAAGCTTATATACTCCTCCGAAAACAGGAGATGACTTGGAGGTAATAAGTCTCTCGCCTACACCAAACAAATCTACCTTGGCACCCTGAGTCAACAAATCTCTTATCAGATACTCATCCAGTGCATTGGAAGCTACTATTTTGCAATCTGTAAAGCCTGCTTTATCAAGCATCTTCCTTGCCGCCTTGGACAGATAGGTTATATCACCGCTGTCAATACGGATTCCCTTTGGCCTGAAGCCTCTGGGTACAACCTCCTCCTGAAAGGCTTTGATTGCATTGGGAATACCCGATTTCAGCACGTTATAGGTATCCACCAGCAGAGTACAATTATCAGGGTATGTTCTTGCGTAAGTCTTAAAGGCTTCCAGCTCGCTATCGAATAACTGAACCCAGCTGTGAGCCATAGTTCCTATTGCCGGCACTCCGAAGTCTCTGTCTACTATAGTGCAGGAGGTGCCGACACAGCCTCCTATGTAAGCAGCTCTTGCTCCCAATACAGCACCGTCATAGCCCTGTGCCCTTCTGGAGCCAAACTCCATGACAGCCCTATTCTCGGCGGCTCTTACTATCCTGCTCGCCTTTGTCGCTATCAGGCTTTGGTGGTTAATTGCCAGCAGCACCATGGTTTCCACCAGCTGTGCTTGGATTATGGGTCCTCTTACAATAACGATGGGTTCATTGGGGAATATCGGTGTGCCTTCAGGTACCGCCCATACATCACAGCTGAACTTAAATTCCCTCATGTACTCCAGAAACTCCTCACTGAAGCCGCCCTTGCCTCTCAAATACTCTATATCCTTATCTTCGAAGTGGAGCTTATTGAGATATTCAATTAACTGTTCCACCCCTGCCATTATAGAATACCCGCCGTTATCCGGAACCTTCCTGTAAAACATATCGAAATAGGCTATTCTATCCTTCAAACCATACTTAAAATACCCATTCGCCATTGTCATTTCATAGAAGTCCGTTAGCATACTTAAGTTTGTGACATCTGTCCAATTCATAAAAACATCTCCTGATTCTTTAGTTAATTTATAGTATAAAACAAAGTCTGGTTTCCCATACAACTGTATCTTTTATAATTATACCACTTCTGTTCGACGAAGTTGACTGAAATACATCTGCGCATAAACACCTCTGTTTTTTACCAGTTCATCATGACTTCCCTGCTCCACAATGCGTCCCTTATCTATTACCATAATTATATCCGCATCTCTGACGGTGCTCAATCTGTGAGCTATTATAAAGCTGGTCCTGTGCTCCATAAGCTTGAGCATTGCTTCCTGTATATGCAGCTCAGTACGTGTATCCACACTGCTGGTTGCTTCATCAAGAATAAGTATTGACGGATTGGCAAGTATGGCTCTGGCAATTGCCAGCAGTTGTCTCTGCCCTTGGCTCAGATTGCTTCCGTTTTCGGCAAGCATGGTATCATAACCCTGAGGAAGCCTTCTGATAAACACATCAGCGTTTGCCATAATTGCCGCTTTTTCTATCTCTTCATCTGCAGCACCTAATTTTCCGTACCTGATATTGTCCTTTATGGTACCGGAGAATAGGTAGGTATCCTGCAGGACAATTCCAAAGCACCTTCTCAGGCTGTCTCTGGTGTACTCTCTTATGTCAATATCATCTATAAGAATTCTGCCTGAAGTAACCTCATAAAACCTGGCCAACAGATTGACGATTGTGGTTTTGCCTGCCCCGGTGGGTCCAACCAACGCAATTGTGCTGCCTGCCTTTGCCTCAAAGCTTACATGCTCAAGAACAGGCACATCAGGTCTATAGCCGAAGCTTACATCATCAAATATAACATGGCCTTTAGGCTCCTTTAGAATATAAGAATCTTCTGCGTCCTTCTTCTCTTCCGGTACCTCCAATATTTCAAAAACCCGCTCTGCTCCCGCAACTGCGGATTGCAAAATATTGAATATATTGGCAATCTCATTAAGAGGTCTTGCAAACTGCCTGGAATAGCTGAGGAAGCTTGCTATTATACCCACACTTATGATGCCCTTAACTGCTAAAGCGCCCCCTGCCCCTGCGACTACTGCAAATCCTATATTATTGATTACATTCATCAAGGGCATTATAAAGCCTGACCAAATCTGAGCCTTTATCCCCACCTTGTTCAAGCTTGAGTTTATCTCTTGGAAATCTTCTATAACCTTATCCTCATGATTGAAGGCTTTTATAACCTGTATGCCTGAAATTGTCTCTTCTATATGACCGTTAAGCTTTCCCAGAAGTACCTGCTGCTCCTTAAAAAGCACCCTCGTCCGTTTAGCTACAGATTTTGTTACCAGGAAGACCAAGGGTATAGTAATAACGCTGGCCAATGTCAGCAGAGGGCTTAGTATCAACATCATAACAAGAGAACCGCTCACCATAATTACGCTGACTAGAAGCTGCGTCGTTGCCTGGGATATGGTACCGCTTATGTTTTCTATATCATTTGACAGTCTGCTCATCAGCTCACCATGAGTATGTAAATCAAAGAAGGAAACAGGCAATCGCTGAAGCTTATCAAACAAGGTGCGGCGCAGGTTTTGGACAATTCTGTTTGATACACCTGCCATAGTCCAGCCCTGCAGCAGAGCTAATACTGCTTCAAGCAAGTATGAAGCTGATAAAGCCGCAGCCATTATGCCAAGCAGATTAGCACTTTTGAAGCCCGATTTTTCCGATATAACATCAATGGTTCTTCCTATAAGATAGGGTGCTATAAGTGCCAAAGCCGAGCTTCCCAGAACTAAAAGCAATACAATCCCCAGTGACTTCCTCTCACTGCCGAAATGCAGCCACAGCTTACGCAGGGTTCCCCGGAAGTCCTTTGCCTTTACCACCGGCATTACGCTTCTGGGGCCGCCGAAGGCTCTTCCGCCAGGTCCTCCAATCCCTCCGGGGCCTCTGTTAAAGGGCTCGTTTTGTCTCTGCATCTACATTCCCTCCTTTCCAATCTGAGAGCGGAATATATCTATGTACACATCACAGTTCTTCATAAGCTCCTCATGACTGCCCATACCGGCAATTTCCCCATTGTCCAATACAATAATCTTGTC
>JAQZBM010000102.1 GCA_029238945.1 Clostridia bacterium | reverse complement strand
AAATATAGACGTTTCCTTGGGTACTTTAAGAACTATACTGCTGGTAAAGGGACAAAGAAAGATTGCGGCATTTATTGGATTTTTTGAAGTCATGATATATCTGGTGGTGCTGGGTAATGTTGTAGGCAACATAGATAAGCCTATACTGATTGTTGCATACGGTCTGGGTTATGCCAGCGGCAACGTTATAGGCAGCAAGCTGGAGGAAAGGCTTTCTATAGGAAGAGTGCTTGTCCAGATTATACTTAAGGATTTGGGATGTCAGCTGGTTGATGCTTTGAGAGATGCAGGCTTCGGCGTTACGATATTTGAAGGGCATGGCATGGAGGGCAGCAGTTACATGCTGAACGTCATTACAGAACGAAAGAAGCTGAAGGAAATGCAGAAGATTATTAATGAACAGGATAATGGTGCCTTTGTTACCACAATGGATATAAGATCTTCCTTAGGCGGATATTTTCAGCCTAAGAAATTGTAGAGAACAGCTAAATAACCTGGAAAATAAGGCGTAAGCATTGATAGTGCTTACGCCTGTTTGTTTTTTTGTCCTATGGCTTTAAATTTTCGCTCTAAACCTGTCAGATCCATCTCTGCCATTATCATGGCTGACAATATTAAAGCACCGCCCAATAAGCCCTTAAAGCCTAATTGCTCACCCAGTACCAGCCAGGACAGCAAAGCGCCAAACACAGGCTCCATTGTAAATATCAATGCCACATGTGATGCAGAGGCAAACTTCTGAGCTGCTGCCTGCACCCAGAAAGCGAAGGCTGTGGCGAATACCGCTGAAAACAGCAGAGAGTTGAAGCTTAGCAAGGACACATTGCTGGGCCAGTTTTCAAATAATGCTGCAGATATCAAGCCCATTAACGCGACGAAATACATCTGCACGATTGACAGCTGTGTTGCATCGTGAACCTTCACATAGTTTGAGGTAAGAAGAAGCAGCATAGCATAGGTAGCTGAACACATGATGGTCAAAAAGTCACCTATGTTAAAGGAAAAATCGTTACCCGCATAGGAAAGGAAAAATAAACCCATAAAAGCCAGAGATACACTGATTATTGTATTTGCGTTAACCTTTGCCCTAAAGAAAATAAATGAAAGCATAGGTACAAAGATTACTGCTAAGCCTGAAAAGAAGCTGGATTTTGAAGCAGTAGTGTATTGCAGACCTATGGTTTGGAAGGCATAGGTGGCAAACAGCAGAACTGCCATGTAAGCTGCAGGTTTAATGATGCTTTTTTCCACCTTAAGCATTTTTTTATAAAAGATGAGTGACAGCAGTACTGCTGCAATTATGAATCGGAAGCCTATGTGATAAAGAGGTGAGATAGTTTCCAACGCAAACTTTGTCACCGGGAAACCGGCTCCCCAGAATATTGTCACTATGAATAAAGCTATGTCTGCCTGTAGAGATTTTTTCACACACTTCACTCCTCGTATAGATTACTTCTTAATTTTACATTATCCCCTCATTTACTTCAATTGCATAATAGCAGTAAATTGTATCGATACAATTGGTGTGTTTTTCTATGTTTTATTATTATTTGGCTGGTAGCATATTTGCAGCAGAACATCAAACTAATATAATCATATCTGAAGTGCACTAATACAAATCGAAAGAGGGAGAAAGTTGAACAACTGTCAAAATCAAAGCTCAAGAAGTACTGCAAGGGTAAGAGATATGGTTATAACCTCCTTACTCATTGCTATAGTTTTTATCGCAACTAATTCAATAAAAATAAAACTGCCTATATCCTATAACGGCGGACTGATACACATGGGTAATACAATGTTCTTTACTGCGGCTCTTGTGTTTGGGGCAAGAAAGGGTGCTGCTGCAGGAGCTTTTGGTATGGCATTATTTGATGCTTTATCAGAATTTGCTGCTTGGACCCCATTTACTTTTATAGTGAGAGGCATTATGGGATATATTATTGGCAAAACAG
This sequence comes from Clostridia bacterium, assembly GCA_029238945.1. Classification (GTDB taxonomy): domain Bacteria; phylum Bacillota; class Clostridia; order Lutisporales; family Lutisporaceae; genus GWB2-37-7. The sequence continues at coordinate 7,065 of JAQZBM010000102.1, read as the reverse complement.
CTTATTTGAATAATAAATCCGGAGAGAATTGGGTATACAACCTATTAGGTATATCGCTGGGTTCTGTTTGGATGCTTATAGGTTATTATTTTACCGAAGTAATATTAACCGGTAGTTGGATTCTGCCTATATCCTCTATACCGGGCAATATAATACAGCTGGTAATAGGAGCAGTAGTGGCTCTACCACTGTCTGCCGCTTTGAAAAGAGCGGGTTTATCATAGAAAAAGCTTTTGCTAATGGAGGGAAAATAATGAAACAGCCAATGATTATGACACCGGGACCTACATATATAAACGAGGAAGTCAGAGGAGCCATGGCACAGCCTATAACAAATCCGGACCTTGACCCTGGCTTCTTCGAGTTTTATAAAGATACATGCGAAAAGCTCCAAAGGCTGCTTAAGACGAAAAATGATGTTTTGATACTCTCCGGCGAAGGGATTTTAGGCTTGGAAGCAGCCTGCGCTTCTTTAATAGAGCCCGGTGACAGAGTATTATGCATAGACAACGGTATATTCGGCAAGGGCTTTGGAGATTTTCAGAAGATGTACGGAGCTGAAGTGGTTTATTTCAGCACAGATTACAGAAGCGAAATCAGCATCAGCGAGTTAGAGGAGTTCCTTCAGGAGGATAATGCCTTCAAGCTGGCTACCGTTGTTCATTGTGAAACTCCATCGGGAATAACTAATCCCATAGATAAAATATGCCCCTTGCTGAAGCAGTATGGAATATTAACTGTGGTGGATTCTGTATCAGGTATCGGAGGGGAGAAGCTGGAGGCGGATAAGTGGAAGGTTGACATAGCACTGGGCGGTTCTCAGAAATGCCTGTCGGCTCCTCCGGGATTATCGTTTCTAAGCGTCAGTGAGGATGCATGGGCTGCAATGGCCGATAGGAAAACTCCTATTGCAGGCTTTTATGTAAATCTATATATGTGGAAAAACTGGTATAAGAAAAAGTGGTTTCCGTATACTCAGCCTATAAGTGATATTTATGCGCTGAATAAGGCTGTTGAGTTAGTGCTGAGAGAGGGAGATTTCGCAAAGAAACATTATAAAATAGCTGATGCTGTAAGAAGGAGCTTGGTGGAAGCAGGCTTGGAGCTTCATGCAGCATCAGGGTATTCAAATACTGTGACGGCAGTGGTCATGCCCCAGGGTATATCCTTCGGCAAGCTGTTTGAGGATATGCGAAGTAAGCATAATATTTTGATAGCAGGTGCCTTTGACGTATTGAAGGATAAGGTGTTTAGAATAGGGCATATGGGTGAAAACTGCAAGGAAGAGAAGGTATATATAACCTTAAAGGCACTGGACAGCGTCCTTGCAGACAACGGCATAAAGCTTAAAGGCGAGCTTTATAAGCTATTCGCACAAAATTTCAAGTTTTAATGAATCAATCAAAAAATCATTGACATAATAAGGATATGGACTTATAATGTAATCAAATATCAAAAGCTATGATAGGGAAAAGTAATATCTGTGCTGCATTTAAGAGATTCGGCGGTTGGTGCGAGCCGATATGAGCAAGATAGGAAATACACCCTTGAGCTGCAGACTGAGAAATTGAAATGTAGGTTGTGCCGGAAGCTTCCGCCGTTATATAGGAAGAGAGTATGTATGTACTCGTAAACAAGTGGATTGCAGATTTCTGCAGTCAATTAGGGTGGTACCGCGAGCCTTTCGTCCCTTACGGGATGAAGGCTCTTTTTGTTTTTCAAATAAAATAGGAGGTGCGTTATGAATAAAGTAAATGCATTTGATGTTCTAAAGGAAAGAGGCTTTATATCTCAGACTACACATGAAGAAGAAATCAGAGAGCTTTTGGGAAAGGAGTCTGTTACCTTTTATATAGGCTTTGACCCGACAGCTGACAGCTTGACAGTAGGACACTTCCTTACTGTAATGGCTATGGCACATATGCAGAGGGCTGGACACAGACCTATAGCCTTGATAGGCGGCGGAACTGCTATGGTTGGAGACCCTACAGGCAGAACTGATATGAGAAAAATGCTCACCAAGGAAGATATTGAGCACAATTCTCAATGCTTCAAGAAGCAGTTTGAAAAGTTCATTGATTTTGACGGCGGCAAGGCTATAATGGATGACAATTCCAACTGGCTGCTGAAGCTTAACTATGTCGACTTTTTAAGAGAAATCGGAGTTCATTTCTCTGTAAACAGAATGCTTACGGCAGAATGCTTCAAAAGCAGAATGGAGAAGGGCTTGTCCTTCCTGGAGTTCAACTACATGCTGATGCAGGGCTATGACTTCCTGGAGCTGTACAGAAGATATGGCTGCAGAATGCAGCTGGGCGGTGATGACCAGTGGTCCAATATACTTGCGGGGGCTGACCTTATAAGAAGGGTAGAAGGTGAAGCGGCTTATGGCATGACCTTCACACTTCTGACAACCAGCGAAGGCAAGAAAATGGGCAAGACACAAGCAGGAGCTGTATGGCTGGATCCTGAGAAGACTTCGCCTTACGACTTCTATCAGTACTGGAGAAACGTTGACGATGCCGACGTAGAGAAGTGTCTGGCACTTATGACCTTCCTGCCTATGGATGAGGTACGTAGATTAGGAAGCCTGCCGGGAAATGAAATAAACGAGGCCAAGAAGGTTCTTGCCTTTGAGATTACAAAGATAATCCACGGGGAAGAAGAGGCTGCCAAGGCTCAAAAGGCTGCAGAAGCTCTGTTTGGAGGCGGTGGAGATTCCGAGTCCATACCTACAACAGAAATCAGCGTAGAACAATTGGCAGAAGGCATAAATATACTTGATGCACTGGTAATGACTGATTTGGCTCCATCAAAGGGAGAAGCAAGAAGACTTGTTGCTCAAGGCGGCATAGCAGTTAACAATGAAAAGATTGATGCCATTGATTTTGCCATAACAGAGAAGGACTTGGATGACGGTAAGGTTATAATCAAGAAGGGCAAAAAGACATATCACAGAATGAAAGTCAGGTAACAGGTAATAAAAAACTCCCGAGTAATCGGGAGTTTTTTTTATCTCACAGGCTTCAGCTCCTGTGCAAATCTGTAAAAGTCTTCGTAGGTACCCTTATAGGTACAGATGATTTCGCTGCCTCTGTGAAGAAGGTTGTCAGTGATAAGATATGTCTGCATGCCCAGCTTGCCGGCAACCAGGTCTTCTTCCACATCATTGCCCACCATCATGCACTCTTCCGGGGTCTTGCCTATCTCCTTCAGCACTTCCTCATAGAACTGAATTTGAGGCTTGCAGTAGTGATTATTTTCGTAGCAGGTGATATAGCTGAAATCCTCTTCTTCGAAGCCAGCCCAGTGGATTCTATGGATTATGGCTTTTCTGGGGAACATAGGATTGGTAGCAACTACTATTTTGTAGCCTTTTTCCTTCAGAGTTGTTACGGCATCCTTTATTAGAGGAAGACTGTATGCCGCCTCCTGAACCTTTAGAAAACCTTCATCATAAAATTTATCAAAACGCTTCTTGTAGGCTTCTAAGTCACCATCTATCAGCTTGCTGAAGGCCTCCATAAATACTTCTTCATTGGTTCTTGGTTCCAGGTTGTCAATCATAGTGTCTGTTGCTTTCCAGATGTTTGCAACAAGCAGCTTAGGATCAGTCATATCACGAAATGCAATACCCATTTCATTGAAATAAGTATGCATGAACTTATCCATGTCTAACGGCAGCAGTGTTCCATCAAGATCGAAAACTATTGTATTCAGCAATTATTGCCCTCCTTAATATTCCTTGTATATGCTTTCTTCAGAGCGCTTATTATCTCTTCTTCATTTGTAGGTTCTATGCTTCCTTCAAAGTCATCCTCGTAAAGCTCTGTATAGCTCAAAACAACCAGTATATTATTGAAGTAATAGTATTCCTGCTGTTTGTAGCGGATTAAATCAGGTTCCTCAAAGGGAATCTGAGGTATGATTCTATAATAAATATAGAAATCAATCAAGTATTTATCCCTATTGAGCAGCTTATTTCGAAGACTTGCTACAAAGGCTTCCTGCTGATTCGCGACATATTCCTGTTTAATTTGCTTTACAGTTTGAAGATGGCTTATTACAGGCGATATGCTGCTGCACATCGTTTCAATGAGAAGCACTTCCTCCTCCTTAAGGCTTTCCTGGGTATGAAGCACTACTATATAGCCCAGGGGCGTTTCCTCTTCTTCAATATCGATGCTGTCCGTAAATATAGGGCTGATTACAAGACAATTACTTGTGCCTATATCCGCCAGAAGCTCTTTTGAAAGAAAGTTAGCAGCCTCATTGCCCATGAAGCTTATATAAGCGTCTTTATTAATATTACTCCATCTTTCATTAATTATCAAATTGCTGTCAGTAAGGTCAAAGCCTGCATGATTCTTAATGATATAGGAATTCTTTTCTTTTAAGGCTATAAACACCTTCTTAATACCGAAGCTGTATTGAAGGGTCTTGACTGCGACATCGCACAGCTCCTCAAGGCTTACACAGCTGTTTATGTTTCTGATAAGGGTGTTTAGATTTATAAGAATATGAAGCTTTTGCTCTATAGATTTTTTCTGCCTGTTTATCTCTTTGAAATATATGGCATTTTTGAAGGATATATAAGCAGAAGCAGCCAGGGACTCAACAAGCTCAAAAAGTGACTGGTCATAGGCTCTGTCATTGACCGGCTTGCTTATAGTTACAAAACCCAGCACCCGTTCCTTCACTATAAGTATTATATGCTCTGCACCCATGTGCTCGAAATCTCCATAGTTCTTAAATATCTTCTGCAGCTCTTCCTTGTCATCCCGATAATGGAAGACAACCTTGTAGCCGTTATAGGTTTTGTTTATAAGCTCAAACTCTCCATAGTATTTGTCTGAGGAGAAGACATCTTTGTAGCCTCTGATAATGATTTTGTCCTTGATTTCATCATATAGACCGAAGGATGTGATTTGACTGCTTGTAAGCTCGCTGAAAATATCAATAGCAAGAGAATAAAGCTTTTGAAGGTCCAGTTCAGACAGCAGCATTCTAGAGCTGTGGTTTATGGAAAAAAGATTGAAGACCTTTTGATCCAGCTGACTGTTGATAAGCTGCAAATCTGAAAAGTTCTTGCTGGACTCCAGTGAATTATTAAAAAGCTGCATTAGTGCCTTAGATATCAGTATATCATCCTGGTCAAAGAGGCCATCCTTCTTACCATCTGAAATGATGAAGCCATATAGCAGATCCTTTATTATTAAGGGGATTACCAGTCTGGCGCTAAAGGTACGTATATCGGAAGGCTCAAAGTAGGTTTCAAAGCTTCCGGTCATAACATTTCCATTGAAGGTGGCAATACGCTGCAGCTTAGGAGTGTCAGATATAGCATAGCTTCTAAGTTTATAGCCATTCTCTTTTATGAGTACGAAATACTCCTTATCCTTTATAAAAAGCGCCGAGGAGTCTAGGTCAAGCATGTTATTTGTAAATTCAAAGGCATAGCTTGACAGCTGATTCAAGTTGAATTTCTGAGTAAAGAAATCGATAGCTTGAAGCAGTGAGTAATATTTATTCAGCTGTTCTGTATAAAGCTTGGTATACATATTCTCCACTCCTGTTTAATTATGTCTTAGCTCTCTGTTTTCTGCATAGAAGCTTCCGCTTACTATAGAGTTGATTTTCTTCTGCATTTTCTTAATCTCCAGGTAAGTCTCAGGATATGCTGACTGGAATATGCCGACTTCTCCTTCTCCCTTTGTCTGCAATGTTACCTGAAGCTTTTTCCTGGCCTCATCCAAAAGCTTGATTTCATCAACTATATCCTGATATTTATTAATACAATGGTTGTATTCTTCCATATTTGCATACTCTGCACCGGATAGATTGTATTCAAAAATCTCTATTTGACGCTTCACTGAATTGGCTTCCTGAAGCAGATCCTTATATCTGGACAGCAGCTCCTCAAACTCTGCTCTTATTAAATTTCTATCAAAGCCCTTTACGTTTATGACTGTCTTCTTCTCGAACTTGTTGCCGAAAACCCCGGAGACAACCTTTACTTCAGCTGTTGTGGTGCCTCCAATAACCTTTCCGTACTTAGGGTCCAGCAGCACCTTTTGAGCTGTCAGATTGCTGTCCAAAACGTAAAAGCCGACATTTATATCATCACCTGCAAGGATTGTAGATTCATTGCAGTATTTAACATAGACATTTTTCTTTGCTTCGATTTTTGCCAGATTCTTTCCGTATATACCGCCTTTGATATATATGCTTCCTTCCTTGGATATTATTTTATCTATTGCACCTATTCCCATCTTGCCGTTTATTGCTATATCATATCGGGCTGTGACAGAGAATCCGTCCTTTACTGTACCGTTTATGGTTACATAGCCGTCAAAGTTAATATTTCCTGTTTCATAACCTACATCGCCGGGAACTATCAAGTGGTTATCGACCTTGATTCTGCTGCCGTCAAATTTCACGGCACCATCAACCAAGGCCTTTAGAACTGTTTTCTCACCTTCCTCATATTCGCCGACGGTTTTTCTGTCATATCTCAGATGCAAATCCTTGCCTTTCCTTCCCGGAACTACCTTGCCTGTAACAGTCATACCGGGTTTTCCCTCGGCAGGGGGGATTCGCTCTCCCAGCCAGTCACCTGCCTTAACGTTATCAATCAAATTCAATTCATAATGGTTTACGGATCCATCTTCTTTGATAACAGGCTTTTTATCAGACAATTGATAGTAAATAAGCTTAGCATCATCTCCAAACACCGGAGGTATGCCGTGGGCTGCAATTATTTCTGCTTGTGATATCAGAGCTTTGTCAAATACATTATCAATACCTTCAGTGACACCATGACTGTTTAGCTCTCTAACTATTTCAGCTGCTATTGACAGCTTTTTTTCTTCACATTCCTTTTGACTTATGTTCAGATATACGCTTGACTGCATTTCGTCACTGGAGATGATTACCTCTACTCTAGGCTTGATGCAGCCTATTTCGGTTGGTTCATCCTTAGCCTCAACTAAAGCCTTTCTTAAGCTGATGAAGTTTGTCAGGTGTATTACAGGGAATTCCGATATTATCTCATTAAAATCCCTG
>JAQZBM010000101.1 GCA_029238945.1 Clostridia bacterium | reverse complement strand
TGATATAGTATTTGAAAGAGGTAAGGGCAGAATTGATTTAATATCGGATGAAAATGATAATGAAGTCACCTTAAAAGAAGGTGATGTGATACAGCCGATATACAAGCGCTTTGTTACCAATGATGAAACAGAAGACTTCGTCGTAGATGGCAAGAAGCTGGTTTATCACATAGTATTAGCTGTAACACAGCAATACTATGTACTTGATAATTATGCCTTCAAGTTGTTTGCACAAACTACCTCTACGGAAGGACACTGCTATTCAGAGGCTGTAGTGCCGAAAACCTTTGTTTCCGCCAATCCTGCAGCCAATAATTCAAACACTGGCACCGCCTCAGTTCCTAGTGAATGGGCTAAGGCTGAAATTGATAAAGCAAAAGAGAATGAGCTGACCACAGAACGGGTATTGAGGGATTATCAAAAGCCAATTACCCGCGAGGAGTTCTGCGAGCTTACAGTCAATCTTTATGAGAAGCTGTCGGGCAAAACGGCAGAGCCCGTAGCTATAAATCCCTTTAACGATACAGAAAATGTTGCCGTGTTAAAGGCATATAACCTGGGCATAGTAAACGGAACAGGCAATGGGCAGTTCAGCCCGGATAAGCCTCTGAACAGGGAGCAGATGGCAAAGATGTTCTTTACTACTATTCAACTTGTATATCCGAATATCGGCGATGCAGTTGAAGATGTAAGCTTTACTGATAAAGACCAAATATCTGTTTGGGCAAAGCAAGCGGTTAACTATATGTTTAAAGAAAAAATAATTCTAGGCAGCGATAATAAGTTCAACCCTAAGAAGGAGGCCAGCAGGGAACAAGCCATAGTTTTAGTAAACAGGGTATTTGAGAAATTTAAGATTAATCAATAGAAAGCAATACGCCTACTGATAGTTCATATCAGCAGGCGTATTTTTTATTGTGAATACAACAAGGTTCCCGGGACCCATCAGCAGCTTTAGCCGCTATTTGATGGGTGGGGTTCTTTCTTCAAAGCATAAAGCCGGCGGCAATCAAGCACTGTGCCAAAATATACGTACCCATAATAAAGGTTTCGTAGTTTTCTGAAGGCGCATCAAAGCTGTTATAAGCCAGCACAGAGTCTGAGGCTATGAAAGATAATGAGCCGATAAAAGGAAGCAGGTTTGGCAGTGTGAAGCCATTCCATATACGGCATGCGCCGGTAAAGCTCATTAATGATATGGCGCACATATAAATAGAAACAGGCAATACCATATTTTTTAGTCCCGGCTTTAGCAGCTTTAGAATAAATATACTGTACAGAATATATGGGATAAGCAGCAGGAAGAACCATGCAGGCACAATCCTGAAATATTCTGTTGATTGCAAAAAAGCAGCAGCATAGAATAAATGTCCTGCAAGAAAGGCTAGCAAACCAAGGGTGAATAGTGGTTTTATGGAGCCCCAAAGTAATGATATATCGCCTATAAAACCGCAGAACAAAGCAGCTAAAATAAGCCAGTTGATATGTGTGACACTAATCAAATAAAAAAGAATTATTAAGGGTACCAGTAAAGGTTTTGTCAGTATCTTTAGTTTTTGATTTCTATTTTGGTCGGCATCTAAGTTGAAGATAAAGTCAACTATAAAGGTAATTGCTATAATCAGCTTTGGCGTCATACCACACCTCCGTAAAAATGTTTTTAAATAATATGCGTACTGCGAAGCAGCCTAGAACTCGATATATTATTTGTATAATTCTTTCTTTACCTCCGGCAGGTCCAGCAAGTCAAGTGTTTCTGCAAGAGGTTTACCTGTTTTTATATCATAACCCATGGCTTTGAAATAGTTTTTCTTTCCCATATCAAAATCATTTTTAGTATGAGCATTGGGTCCTTTTGACAAAGGGGGAATACCTCTTGCCCTGTCAGGCATCTTAATGTTCATGGGGTTTATGCCTTCGCGGATATTGAAGGAATGACGAAGAGTCTTTATTCGTCGTGCTATATGCAGATATTCTTCAAAGGTGAAGCTCCAGCCTGTCATTGCGTTAGCCCATTCAATAATAGGAGGAGTGACTGCCGCATCAAAGGCAATAGCACATAATCCAAGACCGTTTACAAGATCCATAAAGCAGCTGGCATCTTTTAAGCTGTCACCCTGCTCTGCATCCATACACTTATTTTTCATGGGATGTATATTCTTATCTGACAGCTTATCCGATTGAGTTTCTCTATATAAGTCGCAGCAGTCGAGGGTACTGGTATGCCTGCCCGGTGTAGGCTCTGCTTCATATCCGACACCAAGCCCTGTGCCGTCGGTAGTTCGAGGGTCATGCATCGGCAGCTCTTGCCCAAATACATGCATTGCATATGCTTCTGAGCCTTTTCCAAAGTGCTCGGATGCTGATTTGACGCCATTCATCAGATATTTTCCGATGCCTTCTCCCATTGTGATTTTTTCTACCAGCTTCAAAACAGCTTCGCTATTGCCCCAGGTCAGTTTTAAGCCATCGGTATCAGAGATGGTGATTACATTGTTTTCATAGGCTTCGAAAGCCCAGGCAACAGTGACCGCGCAGCTTATTGTATCAATACCGGCACGGTTTAACAAATCATTGATTTTGATGATAGTAGGCAAATCATTGCACAAAAGCATTGTACCAAAGCCGCAAATCGTTTCATATTCAGGCTTATGGGTTTCTGAAACCGGATACGGGACATCCGATACCGCTACTTTACCGCCGCAACGAAGCGGGCAGCTGTAGCAGCCATACTTATCAGTTTCATATTTTGTGACCCAGTCGTTGGAAATTTCCTGAGTCAATCTACCGGGGAAATCTATATAACCGATGCCTTTCCAATTTTTAACCGGAGAGTCGCCAATGTTAGCTGAGTAGGCTACCGTACCGGGTGTTCCCCAGGTTTTCATTGCATATCTTTCGATTTCTCCGTTGATAGGCAGCAAATTCTTCTCTGTGAGAAATCGTACCGCACCTGATAATATCGGTGTATTTGTTGCTTCATTTAACAATTTGTCCTTCAGCGGATGCTTGTAGGTATTAAACTTCTGGTCAAAATCAGCAACCAGCTTTGTTATGGTTTGGTCGTCAAAAACGTTGACGTTCTTGTTGCCGCCGAGACAAACTGCTTTTAAGTTTTTGGATCCCATTACTGCACCAAGACCGCTTCTTGCAGCAAGTCTTCCTTTATCAGTGACGACACCGGAAATCAATGCCATTTTTTCACCGCCCGGTCCTATGCAGGCTGTTTTAAAATGAGCACCATGTCTGCTTGACAGGATATCCATTGTATCATTGGAGTCCTTGCCCCATAAATCAGAGGCATCAAGCAGCTTCTTTTCATCACCGTCAATCAGAAGGTAAACAGGCTTTTCACTTTTACCTGTGAAAAATACACCGTCATATCCTGTAGACTTTATGGCAGGAGCAAAAAATCCTCCGGAGTTGGCATCACCCCAAGTGTTTGTCAAAGGACTTTTTCCCATTACCATCCATCTGCCGGAAAAGAAGGCTCCGGAGCCTGTTAGGAGACCGCTCATAATTGCAAATATATTATCAGGACCTAAGGGGTTTACCCCAGGCTTCTGCCTATCGAATATAAGCTTTGCTCCTAAACCATAGCCTGTTAAAAACTTCTTGTAAAGGCTTTCATCTATTTCCTCCTCCAGGATGCTTCCTGTGGTCAGGTCTACCCACAGTAATTTTCCCATGTAACCAAATGGCATAGCTCTACCTCCTCAATCTGTATTTTAATGAATGTAATATTAAGACATAAATCTTATAGTTAGGTTAACACATTATCGTCTTGATATCCAGTAAATGTTAAAAAAGTAAAAATGTGATTACTGCCATAGGATAAGTGCTGGAGAAGACTATTGGGCTATTGAAGCAGCATACTTGTTACAGAAAAAGATAATACACAATAATTCTATATACTACATAGATTAGTTTACAAAATTCAAAGGTAAGCTTTATGTGAGCAACATGGATGGAAGCAGTAGAGCAAAGATTTCTGAAGATACTGTGTCATATTTCAATAAAAGAGATGACTGGCTATACTATACAAATGACAGTGACGGTAAAAAGCTAAATAGAATATCATACAACTCACCATTTATTAGGAATATTCAAAATGTTTTGCATGAATATGAAAAGATATGCTACAATTACAACAACTATCCAATCTGCTTCGGAAGCTCGTCGCTGGCTGGAAAGCCATAGAGATAAAGTGATATGAAGACAAGTCTTATAATTATAAAAATATGTGTCTATTTATGCAGAAATTAACAATGAAACAGAAGGTCCTTAAGGGAGGAGTTTATCATAGAAAATTGTAAAAAAAGAATTGGAATGGTTTCGTTAGACCACTTTGCCAATCATTTTTTAGCTCAGCAGCTGCTGGATGCCTTTGGAAATGAAGTAGAAGTGGTCCCGATACTGTTGGAAGAGGATAAGATGATAGATGTACGTGATTTGAATCTTATCGTCTGCTCGAGCAAAATAATAGTAGAAAAAATTGAGAAAAAAGTAAATAAGAATATTCCTATTATACCCGTAAGGAGGTCAATTAACCTGAATAAACTGTCGGAATTAGTGTCTTTGGATACAGGAGAAAAGGTGCTTCTTGTAAGTAATCACCTTTATGCGGCAGAGGAAACCATAAGCCATTTAAGAAAGATAGGGGTTGACCATATAGATTTCATACCATATTATCCCGGTTCCGGAGTAAAAGCCTTGGATATAGCTGTAACAACAGGAGGCAGCCATTTGGTTCCGGAAGGAGTAAAGAACATAATTGACATAGGCATAAGGGTAATAGATATATCCTCAATCGTTGAGATATTTATTAAGCTGAATCTGCCTATGGAAAATTTAAGTCTTATATCGGCTAAATATACAAAGGAAATGATTAGATTAACAAAGTACAATAGTGAAACCAATAAAATACTGAAGGCGATGTTTGAAGTAACCAATGATGGAATAGCTGCTCTGGATGTCAGCGGGAACATTTTTTTCTGCAATCAGCAATTTGCAGAGTATTTGGGATACAAGCATTCACAGATGATTTCGAAAAATATCGTAGAGGTCATAATGGACAGAGCTATAATCGATATTATCCTTGAATCCAGCCATAGAAGCAATGAGTTTTTGGAAATTAAGAATTAGCAAGTAATGATGAATAAGACTCTGCTGTATCAAGGAAATATTTTGAAGGGACATGTAATAAGCCTGCAGGAGGTAACTCATATCCAAAGACTTGAAAAGGAAGTAAGAAAGAAGCTTATCAATAAAGGCTTTGTTGCCAAGTATACCTTTGATGACTTAAAGGGAACCAGTAAAAAGCTAACTGAAAAAGTAAAGATTGCAAAGAAAATTGCAAAGAGTGATTTAACCGTTCTCATACAGGGGGAAGACGGTACAGGAAAGGAAATCTTTGCCCAAGCGATACATAATGCCTCTATCAGGAAAAACGGTCCTTTTGTTGCAGTTAACTTTGCTGCTATTTCAGAAAGTCTGCTAGAAAGTGAGCTGTTCGGTTATGAGGAGGGCTCCTTTACCGGGGCAACCAAGGGCGGAAAGGCCGGCTTCTTTGAACAAGCTGATAAGGGAACCATTTTTATCGATGAAATAGGAGATACCACTCTAAGCATTCAAAAAAGACTGCTTCGTGTACTTCAGGAAAGACAGGTCATGAGAGTAGGGGGCACAAAGATTATTCCTATAGATGTAAGGGTTATTGCTGCAACAAACAGAGATCTGCTGGAAATGGTTGAGAACCAGGAATTCAGAAAGGACCTATACTATAGATTGAAGGTGCTGCACTTTGATGTTCCCAGACTAAATGAGCGGAAGGAGGACATACCTCTGCTGGTAAAGTTCTTCCTTAGCAGTATTGGGAGCAGAAAATATCTGAATAAGGAAGCACAGGAGCTGTTTAAGAAATACTCTTGGCCCGGAAATATACGTGAGCTTGAAAATCTTATGTACTATTTAGACAGTATAGTCGATGGGGATGAGATAAAGGTGGAAGATTTGCCGGAGGAGTTTGTAGCAAGAGTGGAAATGAATCAGTTTGAGAATGGCAGCAAGGGAAACATAGATGTTGACATTTTTCCTTCTGAAAAGGCTGATGAGTATATGAATATATTAAAGGTTTTAAATAGTACAAAGGAATTAGGGGTTAAAATAGGGAGAGATAAAATCTCGAAAATATTGTTGAAAAATAGTATTAATTTATCATCAGAACAGGTAAGGTCCAGAATCAAGGACTTGGAACGAATGGGTATGGTAGAGATAGGCAATACCAAACAGGGTACCATTATCAGCGAGAAAGGGAGAAAATTCCTTGATTCCAACAGAGCATGATTTGGTTTGATATTTGGGTGTTTATTTGGAGGCATCCCCTAAATGGTACCCAAATAAACAAACTAAATTTATAAACTAATATAAATATTTACAAAAGTCAGAAAATAAATTTTTATGAAACATTTAAAAATTTATAATTTCGTCAAAACAAGAAAAAACGCCGCTTATTGAGAATAAATTCAATAAGCGGCGTTTTTTTATACTTATGACAGAATAAATATGCAAGTGTTAATTTTATTTCACAAATGTTTGGCATGCTGTTTGCTTATTACATAACTCATTATTTCAAAGCAGAGTGTAAGAGAGGTGTTAGAATTGGAAAATGAATCAACAAAGCTATTGGAAATAAGAGATCTTGTTCTAGGGTTTAATATAGAGGGCGAAACGGTAAATGTTATTGACAATGTAAGCTTTTCGATAAATGAGGGACAGATTGTAGGGCTTGTAGGCGAGTCAGGCTGCGGAAAGAGTATAACATCACTTTCAGTAATGAGGCTGCTGCCGAGGAACGCAGTTATATCAAAAGGTGAAATTCTGTATCAGGGTAAGAATCTCTTGGAAAGTGCCGAGGATGAAATTATAAAAATAAGAGGTAAGGAATTAGGCATGATATTTCAAGAGCCAATGACTTCTTTAAATCCTGTGTATACAATTGGCGATCAAATATCAGAGATTATTCTTCTGCACAGTCAGGTAAGCAAGAAGGAAGCCCTTGATATGGCCATTGAGAAGCTGAAGCTTGTTTCCATACCATCTCCCGAAAAGGTGGTGCGTCAATATCCTCATGAGCTGTCCGGAGGTATGAGACAAAGGGTGATGATTGCCATGGCTATGGCTTGCGACCCGAAGGTGCTGATAGCAGATGAACCTACTACGGCTCTGGATGTTACTATACAAGCTCAGATCCTTGATTTGATAAGAGACTTGAAGGATAGGACCAAATCCTCAGTTTTACTGATAACCCACGATCTTGGCGTTGTGGCTGAGATGTGCGACTATGTGGTGGTTATGTATGCAGGTCATGTAGTGGAGGAAGCGGATGTTTTCAGCATATTTGAGAATCCCAGACATCCTTATACCATAGGCCTCCTCCGTTCTCTTCCGACACTGAACGAGGATAGAGAAAGACTTCATACAATAGATGGAACAGTGCCTGCTCCAAAGGATTTTCCAAAGGGGTGCAGATTTGCTCCAAGGTGCGGGAAGGCAACAGAACAATGTTTAAATGAAGTACCCCCGCTAACAAGCATTAATGGTACTCATAGGGCAAGATGTTTTTCAATTACAGAAAAAGTAGGTGATGCATAGTGGAAAAGATAATGGAGGTCAAAAACCTTAAGAAATACTTTCCTTTAAAGTCAGGGCTTTTCTCATCGCAAAAGCTTTATCTAAGGGCAGTAGATAATATCAGCTTCGACCTGTATAAGGGAGAAACCTTAGGCTTGGTAGGAGAAAGCGGCTCGGGAAAATCCACTACCGGAAGGTCTATTCTCAGACTGCTGGAGCCGACGGCAGGGGAAATAATTTATAAGAACAAGAATATCACAACACTAAAAAGCTCCGAGCTGAGGAATATGAGAAAGAATATCCAGATGATTTTCCAGGACCCCTATGCTTCTTTAAATCCTAGAATGACTATAGGAGAAGCTATAATCGAGCCAATACTTTCCCATGGCTTAATGACCAAGGATGAGGCGATGGAAAAAACACTTACACTCTTAGAACGGGTTGGCTTAAATAAAGAGTATTTTAACAGATACCCTCATCAGTTCAGCGGAGGACAAAGGCAAAGAATCGGCATAGCCAGAGCTCTTGCCTTAAATCCGGAGATAATAGTAGCTGATGAACCGGTTTCGGCACTAGACGTTTCAGTCCAAGCACAGATAATAAATCTGTTTAAGGATTTACAGGATGAGTTCGGATTTACTTATATATTCATAGCCCATGACTTAAGTGTAGTTAAGTACCTAAGTACAAGGATAGCAGTAATGTATCTGGGAGAAATAGTAGAAATCTGTGATAAAAAAGAGCTTTTCGACAATCCGCTGCATCCGTATACCAAGGCTCTTATCTCAGCTATACCAACGCCTGACCCAAGAAAGAAGGGAAACAGGATTATACTTGAGGGAGATATACCGAGCCCGGTTAATCCTCCGGCAGGGTGCAAATTCAGCAATCGCTGCTATTTGAAGAAGGATATATGCACCAAGCTACACCCGGATATGAAGGACGTAGGCGGTCATCAGGTAAGATGTCATTTGGTAAAGGAGGAATTGTAATGGGAAGATATATTGGTAAAAGAGTGTTTAAAGGATTTGTAACCTTCCTTATAACGGTAACACTTACATTTATAATAGTTAGATTGATGCCTGCTGACCCAGCTACTCTCCTTATGGATGCCAGGATGACTGAGGCTCAGCGTCAGCAGCTGCTGATGGATTTTGGACTGGACAAGCCCCTTATAGTACAATACACGACATATATCAAAAACCTTTTCCAGGGTGACTTCGGCTTATCCTTTATGCAGAAAAGGCCGGTCGCTGATATTATAATGGACAAGCTGCCCTGGACATTGCTGCTGATGGTAATCACGCAAGTAGTGACCATGGCTGTCGGTATACCTTTGGGTATATATTCCGGATATAAAAGAGGCAGCAAGTTTGATCAGGCAGTGAATACAATCGCCATCTTAGGCATATCGATATTTGTACCTTGGCTTGCTTTTAC
>JAQZBM010000100.1 GCA_029238945.1 Clostridia bacterium | reverse complement strand
AATAAGGTTTTATCCTACATTGACTACAGGCAAAGAAGACATTGATTATCTGATAAGCTGTATGCAAGAGGCATTGCAGAAGAGTGAAGCATAATAATGAAGCATAATAATGAAGCAATTTAGAAGGAAGGCGGAAAATGGGTAAATCAAGAGTTTTTTTAATAATTGGTATTGTAATGCTGGCTGTTATGATTTTATTTGTTGCCTATGCCTTACAGCACCCTGAAGGGTATTTTGCAGGCGGATATAAGATTGCGCTGCCGATATACTTTATCTACCTTGTTACGACTATTGGCATGTTCGCGCTATATAGAGCTGCGGCGAGAAAATTACGTTAAGGGATATGGATTAGCAGCTGTTATATATGAATAAAGAGCCTTTAAACAGGCTCTTTATTTAAACTATTAATATATTATTGGAAAGCTACATATGCTACAGCGTCACTGTTGGCAATATCTCTGGGAGTTACACCGGGCTCATTAAAGAAATTATCTGTTTCGATATCAAAGCCTTGATGCCAATACGCAGCCCATACTAATTCGGAGCAATACCAATCTGTTTCACTGGAGCTGGTATCCTTTGCAAAGTCAAGGTTATAGGAAGAACCAAGCTCACCGATGCAGAAGTATACTGCATTAGTTATATTGGTGCTGGTAGCGCCAATTACTCTGTATACGCTTACAGCTTTATCGTCAACTCTTGTATCGTCAAGTACGCTTCTTACAACTCCGTCACTAATTGCTTCGATAACTCTGATATAATACTGCTGCTGTGTAGTGCTCCAGAA
Source organism: Clostridia bacterium (assembly GCA_029238945.1). GTDB lineage: Bacteria > Bacillota > Clostridia > Lutisporales > Lutisporaceae > GWB2-37-7. The sequence goes on along the minus strand of JAQZBM010000100.1, from coordinate 8,285 downwards.
TATTCCTTCTACAATTGCAATATGTCCTGTTATTCCGAAGCCGCCGTTTGCTTCATAGATTATATCGCCTTTTTTTACAGTGCTTAGAAGATTATATTTACTGTAATTTGCAGGCTGCGGCAAGGTTGTACCGGTATTGTAATACCATGCGGAATCCTTATCGAGGAAGATGCCTGCCTCCTCAGGGTTTGTCTGTGTTTCCTCCATCGGCACAAGTAAGGAATAGAAAATGTTTTCGTACTCTTGGATGCTTGCATATTCCTGTTCTTTATAGCCGTTCATGAAATCCTGAAAGGTCATATTCACAGGGATATTATTTTTTTCTGCATAAGACATAATGTTTTCATAAGCTTTTCTAAGGTTGGAATTGTCGTTGCCCGGGTCTGCGGCTGCTATGGCAGTTGTGCTAAGAATCATAGCAAGGGTAAGGACTAAGGGTAACAGTCTTTTGAAAAGTTTCCTCATAAAAAACACCTCTTTCTTATTTATAAAAGAATTTCTTTATGGAATATTATACCATAATATATAGCTTTTGTATATCGAAATGTAATTTAAAATTTCAATAATATAAATAAGTAAGCGAAAATGTGTTAAAAATAAGGATGTATAGAAGAAACCTTACTACACACCCTTATTTTTGTAAACAAAAAGGCTTAGAGCTTTGTAGTTCTAAGCCTTTATCAGTTTTATAATCTGTTGCTGCTGCCTAATACATCTCTCATCTTGTGTGCAACCATTTCCTTTATGGCTTCTCTGGCAGGCTTCAAATATTGTCTTGGGTCGAAGTCTCCAGGATTTTCAGCCATATGCTTTCTGATGGAAGCAGTCATAGCAAGTCTTAAGTCTGTATCAATGTTAATCTTGCATACGCCCAGTTGAGCAGCTCTTCTGAGCAAGTTCTCAGGCACGCCTTTTGCCCCGGCAACGTTGCCGCCGTACTTGTTGCAAAGCTCAACAAATTCAGGAAGAACTGTTGATGCTCCGTGAAGTACTATTGGGAAGTTCGGCAGAAGATTTGTTATCTTCTCAAGTCTTTCAAAATCAAGCTTCGGCTCACCCTTGAACTTATATGCTCCGTGGCTTGTTCCGATTGCGATGGCAAGGGAGTCAACCCCTGTCCTCTCTACGAACTCAACTGCTTGGTCCGGATCTGTGTATATGGCGTCTCTGGCATCAACCTTAACGTCATCCTCAACACCGGCAAGCTTACCAAGCTCAGCCTCTACTACTACCCCTCTTTCATGGGCATACTCTACAACCTTCTTTGTCACAGCGATATTTTCTTCGAAGGAGTGCTTGGAGCCGTCAATCATAACTGATGTGAAGCCTCCGTCAATGCAGGACTTGCAGATTTCGAAATCCTCGCCATGGTCCAAGTGCAGTGCTATAGGAAGACCGCTGTCCTCTACAGCTGCTTCAACCAGCTTCATAAGATAGATATGTTTTGCATATTTTCTTGCTCCTGCTGACACTTGCAGTATCAATGGTGACTTTTCTTCCTTAGCTGCTTCAACTATACCCTGGATTATCTCCATATTGTTTACGTTGAACGCACCTATTGCATAGTTGCCTTCATAGGCCTTCTTAAACATTTCCTTTGTTGTTACTAATGGCATTGCAATACCTCCCGACAATTATAAACTCAATTACAGCATAGCTGTAAAATGACAAAATTATGTACTATAATTATTATACCAAAAAAACATATACCCATAACATTGGAAAAAATAAAAAAATATATAAGGTAATTTTGGCAGTTGTTATAGAAAGTAAAAGGGTGGTATTGTTTTTACCAAAACGTTGTGTTAATATTTATATGAATTGAATAACAGTTTAGGTGTGCGCTTCGTGAAGCGCCATAAAAGGGAAATGGGTGTAAATCCCATGCGGTCCCGCCACTGTAAAGGTGAGCAGCCTATATATGCCACTGAGGAAAACAGATGAAAGTCTAATCCTTGGGAAGGCTTAGGCCTGTGATGAACCCTAGCCAGGAGACCTGCCTGAACTGACGTTATGCGACCTACGGGAGATAGGGAGGTGCATTTGCTTAAACACGGCAGAGCTTTGTGAATCCTTCTATTCGTAGAAGGATTTTTTATTGTATAGAAAAGTATAACTTTCCTATACAATAAAAAACCTTGATTTAACTGCCCGTGCCAGAATTTCCTCATTACATTCGGAAAAGGCACATGGGCTTCAAATGCGGCCGCAGCCGCCTTTGTTATGTTGTTTAATTTTCAATGCTATGTTTTAAAGTGTAATCCGTAGGATATTTGTAGAAACTAACACGAAACAAAAGGAAGACAATCGGGAGGAGAAATCAAATGAAAAGAATTATTTCAATCATTATGGCATTTGTGTTGATATTATCATTAGCAGCATGCCAAGCACCGCAGCAGGAAACACCTGCGCCGGCAGAACAGCCGGCTGCAAGCACAAAGCTGGAGATAACAGACCTGAAGGGCAGAAGCATTACTTTTGACAAAGTGCCGGAGCGTATAGTATCACTGTCCCCGGCAAATACCGAGATACTTTTTGCTGTTGGGGCAGGTGACAAGGTAGTAGGGGTTACAAGCTTCGATGACTATCCTGAGCAAGTAAAGAACATCGAGAAGATAGGGGATTTTGAAGGTCCGAACCTGGAGCTTATTCAAAAGGTCAATCCGGATGTGGTTCTTGCAGGAGGTTATATACAGGAAGACCTGATTGCCAGCCTGGAGCAGTTGAACATACCTGTAGTTTCTACAGAAGCTACTGACTTCAACAGCATATTTGATTCAATAGCACTTATCGGCAAGCTCAGCGGCAATGAAGATAAGGCTGAGGCTGTAGTAAAGGACATGAAGGATAAAATTGCTGAAATACAAGATAAGGTGAAGGACAAGACACCAAAATCTGTCTTCTATGTTGTATGGACTGATCCTTTGACAACAGCAGGCGCAGATACCTTCATCAATGATATAATAAAGACTGCCGGCGGTATAAATACAGCAGAAAAGGTTCAATACTGGGCGAAGTACAGTGCGGAAGAGCTTATAAAGGATAATCCGGAATATCTGTTTTCTTCAAAGCACGCAACAAACGAAGGAGTTACTGAGGATTTCTATAAGCAGAGCCCAGTTTTCAAGAATCTTGACAGCGTAAAAAACGGCAATATATACTTGATGAGCGATGACAATATCGTATCAAGACCTGGTCCAAGAATAGTTCAGGCAATAGAAGAGGTTGCGAAGGCACTTCACGGAATAGAATAAAATTAAGGACATGTGCCGGCTTAGTTTATATGGCTGGCACATGTCATATAAAGAAGGTATAAATAAATGGGCTATAAAATCACCATAGAGAATTTAGACTTTGGATATGATGAACAGGATGTACTGAGGGATATAAGTCTGAAGTTCCCGGAAGGTGGATTCATAAGCATAATAGGACCCAACGGTTCAGGTAAAAGCACCTTGCTGAAGAGTATAAGTGCAGTTCTTAAGCCCAGAAGGGGCAATATATTCATCAATGATGCAGCGCTGTCTTCCATGAAAAAGAAGGACATAGCGCAGCTTATGTCCGTAGTGCCTCAAAACACAGCACTGGAATTTGATTATAAGGTTATGGATGTGGTGCTGATGGGCAGATATCCTTATCTGGGTAAATTCAAGGGCGAAACTGAGAAGGATTATGCTATAGCGCTTCAAAATATGGAGTACACAAATACCTTGCATCTTAAGGACCGCAGCTTCAATGAGCTCAGCGGCGGTGAAAGGCAAAGGGCAATTCTGGCACAGGCTTTGACACAGCAGCCCAAGATACTCTTGCTGGATGAGCCTATATCACACTTGGATTTGCAGCATCAGATTGAAATACTGACCCTGATAAAGAAGCTCTCAATGGATCAAAATCTTACTGTCATAGCTGTGCTTCATGATTTGAATATGGCATCCAATTACAGCGACTATATAGTAATGATGAAGGACGGACAGATTAAGGGTGAGGGAACTCCTATTGAGACTCTGACAGTAGAGAATATAAAGGACATATTCAATATTGATGTACAGATTGAGGTCTCACCTCTGACCAATAAACCATATATATACTCCATTGCAGCACCTGAGATAAAGAAGAATAACATTAAGGTTCATGTGATATGCGGTGGGGGCAGCGGAAGCGAAATAATCGCCAATCTCCACAACTCAGGCTTCATGGTCAGCAGCGGGGTACTCAGCATAGGAGACTGGGATTGGAAAGTATCGAAGGATTTGGACATCAATATCGCTGAGGATGTTCCCTTCAGCAAAATCTCAGATGCGGCTTATGAAACAAACAAAAAGCTGTGTGTGGAAGCAGACTATATCATTCTGACTGATTTTTATATAGGTAAAGCTAATCTTAGAAATCTTCAGGTATTGTTGGAAAAGGAGCTTGCTGATAAAGCAGTAATTATTCTAGGAGATGAAAGCTTTGAACAAAGGGATATTACAGAAGGTATGGCGTCGGAAATATTTAGGAAGATAAAAGAAAGACAAACCTCATTGCTTGTATCCAATGAAGAAATTTATAATCTGTTGAACAAGGCAGGGGCAAGATATGACTAATAAAATAAAATACAATACAATGCTGGTGCTTCTGCTTGTTTGTCTTGCAGCGGCTATAGTTGCGGCAGTAAGCATAGGAGCTGTAAACATACCTGCAGGAGAGTTCGTGGACGTACTGTTTCGCGGAAAAGAGACGGAGCATAGTACAATACTTATGCAGATAAGGCTTCCTAGAGTGCTGCTGTCCCTTGCGGTAGGAGCGGGGCTTGCAGCAGTAGGCGCTGTGATGCAGGGGATTTTTAAGAATCCTTTGGTAGACTCGTATACCTTAGGTATGTCCTCCGGTGCCTCATTGGGGGCCGTAATCTCAATTGTGACCGGAGTCAGCTTCAGTATTGCAGGTATATCGACGACCGGTGTATTTGCGTTTATAGGAGCGGTTGCGACTTTGATGCTGGTATACAGCTTAGCACACAAAAAGCACAAGATATCCGTGAACTCGCTGCTTCTGGCAGGGGTGGCGGTAAGCTATTTCTTAAGCTCTGTTATAGCATTTCTTATGCTTCTCAGCCGTGACAATATACAGCACGTGGTGTTTTGGACTATGGGCAGCCTGTCCTTGACATCCTGGAACAAGGTAGCGGTTTCATATATTGCAATAATCCCGGGCATCCTCGCATTGATGCTGTATGCAAGGGAATTGAACATTTTAACCATGGGTGATGAGTCTGCACAGTATCTCGGAGTAGATGTGGAGAAGCTTAAGAAGATATTGCTGCTGATATCCTGCGTAATAGTGGGAAGTGTTGTTTCAGTCTCAGGCACTATAGGCTTCCTGGGTCTGGTGGCGCCACACATAATCAGACTGCTTGTCGGCTCGGACAATAAAGCGGTAATCCCATTCTCTGCCATATTGGGTGCTATACTTCTTATAGTATCAGATACCTTGGGACGGACACTTATTCAGCCGGTGGAAATACCGGTAGGAGTTATGACATCTATCATGGGAGGCCCCTTCTTCATATTCCTTCTAAGGAAGCAGAAATAAGATTGCTGATGGGTCCCGGGAACCTTGTTGCTCCGCAATAAGTTAACAGGTGACAGATGTCACCTGTTACCTATCACCTGTCTTATATGCTGTATTTCCCCAATTCTGTTTTAAAGTTATGTGAAAGCTTTTCCAGTTCTTCTATATAATCGGTAAGCTCTTTGATTTTGTTTGAATACTCAATTACATTTGCACTCATTTCCTCGGATGAAGCTGAGTTTTCCTCGGCAATAGCAGCTAAGGAATGCATATTCTCAAAAACCATTGACAGCTGATGTGTTTGAGAAGACATTTCTCCCACCAGGCCGACTATGCTGTCAGCTACAATTGTGATTTGCTCCGTAGCTTTGCTGCTCTCGGAAGCCACATTCTCTAAGGTGCGGTTGCTGTCCTCCAGCTCCTTGAATTGTGCATTTATCTGCCCGATAAGGCTGTTAACCTCATTTGTAAACAGCTGAAGATTTTCATTGATGACCTTTACTGAAGACTTGGAATCTTCAGCCAAGCCCCTTATCTCATTGGCAACCACTGCAAAACCACGGCCTGCATCTCCTGCCCGGGCTGATTCAATAGCTGCGTTCAGAGAAAGAAGATTAGTCTGATCTGCTATGCTTTCTACAGTAGTAACGATGTTCATGATATCTGCTACCCTTCTGGAAAGCTCTTCCCCTTGATGATTAACCCGTGCAAAGTTGTCTCTTACGCTCAGTATCATATTTGCAACCCTTTGTGTCTCTTGAGCGGAGTCTTTGATATTGCTTACGGCAGCTTCCAGCTGATTGCTGCTTTCCAGCTCCTTCTCCGCAATTATATTCAGGGTCTCCATGTTTTCTCCTATTATACCAACAGACTTCTCTGTTTCTTCAGCCTGGTGTACGGCTCCATTGGCCACATCCTGTACAACCATGGAAATGCCGTCAGATACAGTCTTCATATTTACGGCTATATCAGAGAAGGTCTTAGTGAAGCTGTACATATCGTCATTACCGCCCTTAAGGAAAAGGAAATCCTTCTGCAGCTTTTCCTTGAAAGTATTTATATCCTTGGCCAGGACTTCCAGATTGTCTCCCGTTTCAATATGAGTAAAGGCTGAAAACTTCATGTCATTCAGAATACCTATCTCTTGACGGATTGCGTCTATAGGCTTAAGCACTATATATGAAATAAATGCGGTAAAAGCAAAAGCAGAAGCGGCAATTATTGACGCTGCTGCAATATCCTTTATCAACACATAAAGCGGGAGAGACGTCAACAGTGCAGAAAATAAGGCTATTTTCAACTCGGCTCTTTTTATGAAGCCTAGGGATATAAGCTTACTCAGCACGAACTTCTTAGAGCTGCTTGTACCCTTTTCAAATCTGATATGTACCCGAAGGTAGCTTAAGCCTTCTTCCATTCCTCTTTCAAGCTCCTGATACTCAAGCTTCTCATTGAAAAACTCTGCGCTTCCCTCCAGCAGACCCAGGAAATAATCAAACATGCCTCTTTTGGAAACGTATTTAATCTCCAGTTCTTTGTCATTTATGTCCCTTGTAAATAATCTCGGAGGCTTAGCTCCCTTAATCATCTTGGTCAGCTGTGTATGTACGTCATCCATCATAATGAGAAAGGATTTTGTATTGCTTCTTTCGAAGTATGAGGGAAACCACTTGTGGAAGGAGGTTATATTATGCCTCCCCACGCTGCGCCAAACCTCATTGGAAGGCTTCCCTACCAGCCTGCCTACCTCATCAATCAGGTGTTTGGACTCTGAATCTTCAATCTCCTCCAAAGGAGAAATAATCCTGTTTTCCGACCAGCCTATCCTAGCCAAGGCCTTATTTACAATATCATTGCCATATAGAGCTTTTAGACTGTTTATCCAAGTTGTTACTACCGTACCCTTCATAAAGGCACCCCCTTATCATTTGCTATTAACTTCATTATATAACTGCCAAATTCTATAATCAATAGTTATTATTAGAAAATAATAACTATTTTGAACAAGTTGTCAAATCATGACATACTTACATGTAGAACTGAATCATGGTATACTTTATCTGTTAGACTCTTTTACAGCAACTACAAGGAGGATAAGATTTGAGAAATATAGACGAAATTATTATAAACAAGGTTTTTATAAGTGTGCTTGACAAAGAAAACAACAGTCTTTTGCTTTCTGACAATGAGCTGGAGCTAAATGAGGAGACCTATGAATACTTTGAAAAGCATATATTGAAGTCAATTAAGGATGATGAAGCAAAAAGCGGCAAGTTTGAGGGAGATGTAAACATAGCAGGAGAGCTGTGCAAGGAAATATTTGAAGATAACGAAAGCTTTGCAGTAAACGCAAAGAAGCTTTCTCAATATCTTTTCAAGTGTATGGGAAATGAGGATAAGGAGCCTTCCGGAGACTTTGCGGTGTGTCTTTGCGACAGTCAGCTGGGGGCGTTCTTGGCACTTATGAAGCTAAACTACGCCAATTCTTACAGCCACTTTGTAAAGCAGGATGAAGGAAATGTCACTATTGATATAGGGACAAACAAGACAGGATTACCAGGTCTCGGACAGAAGCCTGCCAAGGCTGTATTCGTAAAGCCCTTCAAGCCTGAGGACCCTTATGATTTCCTGATTTGCGACAAGCAGCCCGAGGGATACTTCAGTCAGGCGTTTATTAAGGTTAGCCCGGTAAGAGATAGACGGGAAAACACAAGGATAATACAAAAGACTTC
>JAQZBM010000099.1 GCA_029238945.1 Clostridia bacterium | reverse complement strand
TTGACACATTCTTCCCTGTTGCAAAGGGTGGTACAGCTTGTATCCCCGGTCCTTTCGGAAGCGGTAAGACAGTTGTTCAGCACCAGCTTGCAAAATGGGCAGATGCTGAGATAGTTGTTTACATCGGCTGCGGTGAGCGCGGAAACGAAATGACAGACGTTCTTATGGAGTTCCCGGAGCTTAAGGACCCAAAAACCGGCGAACCTCTGATGAAAAGAACAGTACTTATAGCAAACACTTCCGACATGCCTGTTGCAGCCCGTGAAGCATCAATATATACAGGTATAACAATAGCTGAGTACTTCAGAGACATGGGCTACTCAGTAGCTCTAATGGCAGACTCAACCTCCAGATGGGCAGAGGCTCTCAGAGAAATGTCCGGACGTCTTGAGGAAATGCCTGGTGAAGAAGGCTACCCTGCATACCTTGGTTCAAGAGCTGCAGAATTCTATGAAAGAGCCGGCATAGTAGTTTGCTCAGGCTCAGAAAACAGAAAGGGAGCAATCACAGCAGTAGGTGCAGTTTCACCTCCGGGCGGTGACTTGTCAGAGCCTGTAACACAAGCAACACTTAGAATAGTTAAGGTGTTCTGGGGCTTGGACGCTTCTTTGGCTTACAGAAGACACTTCCCTGCTATAAACTGGCTGCAAAGCTATTCCTTATACCTAGACCAATTCAAGGAATGGTTTGCTGGAGAGGTTTCAAATGACTGGGAAAACTATAGACTAGAGGCAATGAAGATTCTTCAGGAAGAAGCAGAGCTTCAGGAAATAGTAAGATTGGTTGGTATAGATGCCCTTTCAATAAAGGATAAGTTTACTCTTGAGACTGCAAGGTCCATAAGAGAAGACTATCTGCATCAAAATGCCTTCCATGAAATAGATACCTATGCATCTATAGAAAAGCAATTCAGAATGCTTAAGCTTATACTTATGTTCCACAACGAAGGACAGAAGGCACTCAGTGAAGGAGCATTCTTTAAAGACATAACAAATCTTCCAGTCAAAGAGAGAATAGGTAAAGCTAAGTTGGTAGAAGAAAGCAATCTGAAAGAATTTGATAATATCGAAGCTGACATTAAGAAACAAATAGCTTCTACTCTGTCGAATGGAGGAATGTAGAGTATGCTTAAAGAGTATAAAACTATAACAGAAGTTGCCGGTCCTCTGATGCTGGTTGAGCAGGTAGAAGGAGTTAAGTTTGATGAGCTGGTTGAAATTCAGACTCAAACAGGAGAAACCCGCCGCGGCAGAGTACTTGAAGTAAGCGGTGACAAAGCCCTGCTGCAGCTTTTCGAAGGCTCACAGGGACTGAATATAAACGAGAGTAAAGTAAGATTCTTGGGCCACAGCTTGGAGCTGGGCGTTTCAATGGACTTGCTGGGCAGAGTATTCGACGGCCTGGGAAGACCAAAGGACGGAGGACCCAAAATTATACCTGAAAAAAGAATGGATATAGCAGGAAGCCCGATAAACCCTGCGGCGAGAGACTATCCCTCAGAGTTTATACAAACAGGCATATCTGCTATAGACGGCTTGAACACACTGGTTAGAGGTCAGAAGCTTCCTGTGTTCTCTGCATCAGGTCTTCCTCACTCAAGACTTGCTGCTCAGATTGCAAGACAGGCGAGAGTGCTTGGTACAGACAGCAACTTTGCCGTTGTATTTGCAGCTATAGGTATTACCTTTGAAGAAGCTGACTACTTCATATCAGACTTCAAGAAAACAGGCGCTATAGACAGAACAGTACTTTTCATGAATCTTGCCAATGACCCTGCTATCGAGCGTATAGCTACGCCTCGTATGGCTTTGACAGCAGCAGAGTACCTGGCTTATGAGAAGGGAATGCACGTTCTTGTTATAATGACAGATATTACAAACTACTGCGATGCTCTTCGTGAAGTATCAGCAGCCAGAAAGGAAGTTCCGGGAAGAAGAGGATATCCGGGCTACCTGTACACTGACCTTGCCACTATATATGAGAGAGCGGGAAGAATCAGGGACAGACAAGGCTCAATAACTCAGATTCCTATCCTGACAATGCCTGAGGATGACAAGACACACCCAATTCCTGACCTTACAGGATATATCACAGAGGGTCAGATTATTCTGAACAGAGAGCTGTACAGAAAGGGTGTAAATCCTCCGATAGACGTTCTTCCATCGTTGTCACGTCTAAAGGACAAAGGTATAGGCAGAGAAAAGACCAGAGAAGACCATGCAGACACAATGAATCAGCTGTTTGCTGCTTATGCAAGAGGTAAGGAAGCAAAGGAACTGGCAGTTATACTTGGGGAAGGTGCTCTAAGTGATACTGATAAGCTGTATGCAAAATTCGCAGACGAATTTGAGAAAAAATATGTAAGTCAGGGCGAGAGCGCAAATAGAGAGATACTTGATACACTTTCCATAGGTTGGGAGCTGCTTTCCATCCTGCCAAAATCTGAGCTGAAGAGAGTAAGAGACGAATATATTGAAAAATATATGCCTAAAGGGGATGCTTAGTACATGGCTAGATTAAATGTTAATCCGACCAGAATGGAGCTCTCCGGATTAAAGAAAAGACTTAAAACGGCTCAAAGGGGACACAAGCTTCTAAAGGATAAACAGGATGAACTTATGAAACGCTTTATCGATATGGTAAAGAAAAATAAGGAACTGAGAGAAGCTGTAGAGGAAGAGTTGACTCTGGCCTTTAAGGACTTTCTTATAGCAAGGGCTGTCATGTCTTCGGAAGTGCTGGAGGAAGCCATTATGTATCCTACTCAAAAGATTGAGCTGGAAGTAGGAACGAAAAACATAATGAGTGTAAATACTCCGGTTCTGAAGCTGGTAGGTTCAGAAGTTGATGAAGCAAAAGCATTTTCATATCCTTACGGCTTCGCCAACACCTCAGGTGAACTGGACAGTGCTGTTCAATCCCTGCAAGGAGTAGTTCGGCGGCTGATTGAACTGGCGCAGGTCGAGAAAAGCTGTCAGCTAATGGCTAACGAAATTGAGAAAACCAGAAGAAGAGTTAACGCACTGGAATATGTCATGATTCCTCAACTGGTGGAAACAGTCAAATATATAACCATGAAGCTGGATGAGAATGAGCGCGGAAATCGTGTTCGTCTCATAAAGGTTAAGGATATGGTACAAACCAGATAATCAAAGCAAGGCCGCAGGAGTTCCTGCGGCTTTAGTTTTTTTGAAGTTATTATTTGTCTACAAAGGTTGAGCATGCAGTTCCATCGCTGGTATGAGCATAGCCGTCGCCTTGTGCATTTACTTCTATGGCATTTGCCGAGCAGAAGTGCTGGTCGTTGTAATAGCAGTTGGTTACATTGCATTTAATATCGTGGTTATGAGCATGCATTTTGTTTGCATCGCCGTGATTATTCATATTATTCATCTTATACCTCCAAAAATTTATAAATTTTTGTTCAAAGCAGTTGTGCATAATATATCTGCTGCAACATTATTTTTTGCATTTTCACTTTAATAATTCTGATGAATCTTTAGCACAAATGCATTGGTTTTGGTTAAACGGAAGATATAGCTATATGCAGAAAGAAAAAATAAATAAAGATATAATTGTTAAAAAAACAAAAAATTCAAATAATAAATGTAGAGACTATAACCTATGGAGGTATATATGGATTTTAAACAGGTTTTAACAAATAGAAAAAGTATCAAAAGCTTCAGCAATCAAGAAATCCCAGAGCATAAGATATATTCACTGCTTGAAGCTGCAAGGCTTGCACCATCATGGGGAAACAACCAATGCTGGAGGATATTGATTGTCAAAGATAAGGAAACAAAAGAAAAGGTTGCAGCTACAATAGACAGCAGAAATTCTGCAAAGGATGCTATTTTTGAGGCTCCCGTACTGCTTATAGTATGTGCTGTTCCTGACAGCTCGGCAGAGATTGACGGCAAGGAGTATTATCTGGTGGATTCCGGGATAGTTATGGAGCATATGGTGTTGGCGGCCTCCAATGAGGGCTTGGGAAGCTGCTGGATAGGCGAATTTGATGAGCTAAAGATTAAGACTCTCCTTCGCATTCCCGGAGAATTCAGAGTAGTGGCATTATCAGCAATCGGGTACTCTGATGAAAGTCCGGACACTGAGAAAAGACTGCCAATAAATGAATGGACCTTTAGAGACCAATGGGGCAGATATTTACAATAAAAATGCAGATTGATAAAGCTTGAATATCATCGCTCCTTGTGCACATAATATGACAGAAAGGAGCGATATTTATGTGGAAATGCAATGTATGCGGTTACATTCATAATGGTACTGAGGCACCTGAAGTATGTCCGAAATGCGGTGCAGCTTCAGATAAGTTTGCAAAGCTGACAGAGGAACAGGAGACACTTATAACTAAATCATCCAGAACAAATGACCTTCACATGGAGCTTTGCCAGCTTATGGACAGCATTATATTACTATCTGAAGAAGGTATGGAAATCAATCTGGATCCGGGCTGTGTTTCAACCTTCAAAAAGGCAAAGGAACAGGCAGAGATAATAAAGAATATTGCTAAAGCAGAGATTGCCGGACATGTAGGCAAAGGCAAATGGTAAACAATAGGTGACAGGTGTTAGGTAACAGGTGTCATAGCCAGAAACAGGCTGACTGTCACCGTCTATGAATAATGCATTATAAATTTGCACAATTTAAAAATAGTACTGGAATTGTATAGTAAGTTATTGTAAAATTAAATTGGAGGATGGACTAATGATGGCGGGCCTAAAAAAATGGGGGTGTTTTTTACATGGCAATTAATTTTGCTAATAGAATGAACAACATTAAGGGCTCCGCTATTCGAGAATTATTAAAGTTAACTGAAGAACCGGATATAATCTCATTTGCAGGCGGATTACCGGCTCCTGAGCTATTTCCTTTAAAAGAGCTGGAGGAAGTAAGCAAAAGGGTATTGAGAGAAGAGGGCCAAGCGGCGCTTCAATACAGTACTACAGAGGGCTATCTGCCATTAAGAGAAAAAATTGCTCAAAGAATGAGCAAGGTAAAGGTAGACTGCAAAGCAAAAGATATTATTGTCACAAGCGGTTCTCAACAAGGCTTGGAATTCTCAGGAAGAGTATTTGTAAACGAGGGCGACGTAATTATATGCGAGAGTCCGAGTTATTTGGGAGCATTAAATGCTTTCAAGGCATACCTTCCAAAGTTTGTTGAAATATCAATGGACGAAGACGGTATGATTATGGAAGAGCTTGAAAAGGCGTTAGAGCAGAACCCAAATGCAAAGTTTATCTATACTATACCTGATTTCCAAAACCCAACAGGTAGAACCATGAGCTTGGAAAGAAGAAAGAAGCTTCTTGAGTTAGCTTACAAGTATAATATTCCTGTTGTTGAAGACAATCCATATGGTGAACTAAGATTTGAAGGCGAAATATTGCCGGCTCTTAAGAGCATGGATACAAAGGGCTTGGTAATATATTTGGGAACCTTCTCAAAAACCTTCTGTCCAGGAATGAGAATCGGATGGGTTGTCGCATCACCTGAAATACTTTCTAAGTATGTGGTTGTTAAGCAAGGTGCTGACCTGCAATGCAGTACTATAGCACAAAGAGAAATCAACAGGTTCTTAGAAATGTACGATTTAGATGCACATATCGCAAACATCATTAAGGTGTATAGGAAAAGAAGAGACCTGATGCTGGAAACAATGGAGAAGGAATTCCCTGAAGGTGTAACCTTTACAAGACCACAAGGCGGATTATTCACTTGGGTAACCTTCCCGGCACATTTGGATGCTGCAGAAATCATGCAGAAATCTATTCAAGAAAAGGTTGCTTTTGTACCTGGTCAATCCTTCTTCCCTGGCGAGCAGTTCAAGAATCATGGCAGATTTAACTACTCAAATATGCCGGAAGATAAGATTGTAGAAGGTATAAAGAGATTAGCTAAGGTATTAAAATCACTATAGAATTAAACCAAAAGAAGCCCTTGGGGCTTCTTTTTTTATGACCGACTGCGGATAGATTTATTATATTGTGGAAAAATAAGTGCAAATATGGATAAATTTATCCTGTTATATTATAATGTAATTAATAATAGTTATTAAGAAGGAGGATAGAAAAATGGATAAATGGGTTTGTACTGTATGCGGTTATGTATATGACCCGGCAGTTGGTGATCCGGACAATGGAGTAGCGCCTGGAACAGCATTTGAAGATATTCCTGATGATTGGGTATGTCCGGAGTGCGGAGTAGGAAAGGATATGTTTGAGAAAGAATAACGGAGGCAGAAATGAAAGCTATAAAATTAACTGACAATGTATTTTGGGTAGGTGCAAGAGACCCTGAGCTCCGAGTTTTTGATATAATTATGGAAACCAAATACGGCACCACTTATAATTCCTATCTGATAAAGGGGCAGAAGAATATACTTATTGAGACCGTCAAGGCGGGTTTTAGCGACGAGTATCTGAATAAACTGGAAGACCTGCTGGCAGGAGAAAAGCTGGATTATCTCATAGTAAACCATACTGAGCCGGATCATTCCGGTTCTGTAAGGAATATAATCACAAAATATCCAAACATAGAGCTGATGGGTACAAAAGCAGCTTATATGTATTTAAAGGCAATGCTGAATGAAGATGTAAAGTTTCGTGTAGTGGCTGATGGAGAAGAGCTAAAGCTAGGAGATAAAACTCTCAGCTTTATAATGGCGCCCTTCCTGCATTGGCCGGACACTATGTTCACTTATTTAGCAGAAGAAAATATATTATTCAGCGGAGATGTGTTTGGCTGCCACTTCTGTACAAAAGAGGGCATAATACTAGACCGTGACTCAGGAGACTTTATGGATGCCTTTAAGTACTATTTCGATGTAATTATGGGACCTTATAAGGTGCATGTAATAAAGGCTCTGGACAAAATTAAAGATACGGATATACGTATGATATGTACCACTCACGGACCTGTATTAACCCATGAACTTGATAAGTATATGGATTTATATAGAGAATGGAGCCAAGAAGCAGTAACTCCCCGTGATAAGAAGTACATAGTTATCGGCTACGTTTCAGCATATGGATTTACTCGTACCATAGCGGAAACTCTGCATTTCACTTTGAATCAATACGATGACGTTGATGTGGATATAATTGATTTATCAGAGCATGATATATCGGACATAAAGCGTATGCTGGAGACCGCAGATGGAATACTTATAGGCTCTCCGACCATAAATCAGGATGCCTTGAAGCCAGTCTGGGATTCACTTGCCGAGGTTTGCCCGGTAAATGTCAGGGGTAAGCTGGCAGCGGCCTTTGGTTCCTATGGCTGGAGCGGTGAAGCAGTGAAGCTTCTCGAGGATAGACTGAGGGGATTGAAGTTCAAGGTGGTAGAGTCAGGCTTGAGATTTAACTTCACTCCGTCTGATGAAGACCTTGAGAAGACATCAACCTTTGCAGGCGAATTTGCAGAGATGATATTGAAATAGAAAAAGCTGACCTTTGGGTCAGCTTTTTTGCGGGCTGGCACAGAGGCCAGCCCCTACAGTAGGGGACGGTTTCCATGCCGTCCCGTAATTATACCCCTGTCAAATCAAAATCCGGTACATAGTCTGTCACAGCTGAACTGTAGTCCTGTACAAAACCGTTTTCCAGTCCAAGTTTAAAGAAATAGTCTACGATATACTCATATTCCCAATCATCCAGTCTTCTGTTTATTTCCTCAAACTCACAAGCCCGGAACATAGGTGTATATTGACACATAAGGCTGACATATACATCCTTGCTCAGGTTATCCTTTATCCAGCGAAGTATATTCTTGCTGTCCGACAAAAGCTCAGGCATAACCATATGTCTGATAAGAACACCTCTTTTCATCATTCCCTTTTCATCAAATACCGGATAGCCCACCTGATTTATCATTGCCTTCACTGCTGAGGAGGTATGCTCAAAGTAGTCCTTAGCTTTTGAATACCTTACAGCATAGGCGTCGCTATAATATTTGATGTCCGGCAGATATATATCTACAGTTCCCTTTAATAGCTCTATAGTTTCCACGGTTTCATAACCGTTGGTATTGTATAATATAGCCAGCAGCAGGCCATTTGCTCTGGCTGATTTTACTGCCTGAACTATATGGAGTGCGTAGGGTGTGGGAGTTACTAGATTAATATTCTCTGCTCCTTGTGCCTGCAGCTCCAGCATAATTTCCGCAAGCCTTTCTATACTGATTGCCCTGCCGAAGTCTTCTTGGCTGATATCGTGGTTCTGGCAGAATACACAGTGCAGATTGCAGCCGCTGAAGAATATTGTGCCCGAGCCTTTTTTGCCTGATATGCAAGGCTCTTCCCATTGATGTAAGAAGGCTTTCGCGACAGTAATCTGACTTCCGGCACCACAGGGGCCTTTTTTAATTGTTCGGTCAGTCCCACAGCCAATGGGGCATATAGTACATTTCTTTAAACCATCCATTTCTTCACCTATATAAAACATTATTCTATAAAACCTCTAGTCCGCAATATTTATTATACTTGTTTCCGGAGCTTGATGCTATATATTTTGCGCTGGGCATCTTTTCACAGTTAGACCTTAAGATTCTTCACTACCGTTCAGAATGACAGCATAGGCAATTAGTACGTTATATAAAAAAGTATTTACATTTCCAAAATATGTAGTATAATAAAATTAAGTTAGACGATAAAATAAATTTTATTGATAAAAAGAATTATGAGGTGGATTATGGAAAAGGTAAAGGTGCTTAACAGTTTAGACGAAATCAGGGTTTTTTCGGATCCTTTCAGGTTTAAGATAGTATTAGCTTTTGCTGAAGATCGTTTACCAATGACAGTAAAGCAAATAGCAGTAAAGCTGGGAGAGGTGCCCGCTAAGGTTCATTACCATGTGAAGGAGCTGGAGCGGATAGGCGTTCTGGAAATCGTGGAGACAAAGGAAAAGGCAGGCATAATCGAAAAATATTATTTGCCTACCGCAGAATCATTTAGTCTGGAAAAAAGTGTAGGCAATACTGCATGGCAGGAGGAGCAAATACTTTTAGGTACAAATATTTTCCGCTCCATGCAGCAGGATTTTGAGAGCAGTCAAAAGATGAAGGATAATGATGACAATGACAGTATGCTGAGCTATGGCGTATACCATATGACTGATGATGAAAGGGAGCAGCTAAAGAAAATGGTGCTGGATTTTCTATCAGAT
>JAQZBM010000098.1 GCA_029238945.1 Clostridia bacterium | reverse complement strand
AGTTTGTCGGGCAGCTCGCCTTCGCAGTATGTTTATAACAAGGCGAGAGAAGTTACAATAGGAACTTCTAATTATCCATGTTCGATTATAATGCTTATTTCTTACGTTTCCTTGAAATAGACGCAACTTTTCTGACAGCCTATAGAAGATATGACATGTATCTATATAATAAGACATTATTAATCAGATAAGATTAGGTGGTAATAATATGGAAATAATTACAGTCTTTGAAAAAATCGGACAAGCATTTAAAATACTTAATTTAAGACTACATGGAATAATAAAAAAAATTTATAAGGGGTTTAAGGTAAAATTTAGAAAAGTCATCTGGCTATTACCTTTTATTTCTTTGTCCATTATTTTAGGGGTATGGGGGTGGCACGCGTCATTAGATAAATATGAACCAGCACTTTTGACAATTGAGGTAACAATTGCAATTTTTGCAGTTAATTTTTCTTTTTTAGAATACCAGTTTTCACCTTACCGTGCAGTATTAAGATCCATATCTCGCATTCAGATTGCAGCTTCAGTTACTGTATTATTAATAGCTTTAGCCCCACTTATTAGTCTTGTTTTTGATAAGAGTTGGACACCTACAATAGCATTAGTAACTATACCTATATTGGCTTACGCAACTGTAGCATTAACAATGGTTTCAAGACATGAAGCAAACCCAATGACACTAATCAATAAGATGTGCTCAAAACAGACTATAAATCAATTTTTATGCAGTTATAGTAAGGACGCTGAAATATTACTTGATGAACTAAACAAAATGGAACTTACAAAACCAGCGGATATGCCTACTCATGAATGGAATGTTAGGATTACACCTAATCCCAGACTGGAAGACCCTTTTAATATATTAGCAAGTCTAGGGTTAGCTTCCATACAAAGTTCAGATATTTATACCTTTGCAAATACTGTAACCAGGATGCTGGAAGCTATCGAATGGGCAGGTGAAAAAAAGCGCGCAGATGGAAAAGTACCTGGGTACAAAGTTGATTCAGTCATTGCGTTACATTCACATCAATCATTGATACGTATCTCTGTTGCATCCTTTGAACTAGATAAAAGCGGAACTTTTGCTACCAAATATTTAGAAATATGTGCCTTGTTTGTAAGTAACCAGTCAGTAAGAATGAGGCAGACTTCTAATGTTGTAGTAGGAGTTATGAATACAATGATTGATGTCGCTAAAAAATTAATGCAGAACGGTAAGACCGATTCTGCATTAATCCCTGTAATAGTATCCCGACAATCAGCACAAAAAGGTATTGATTCACTCCCAACAGATGTTTTTCTATTTGAAGAACATCTCTCATATTTGCCAAATGCCATTAAAAGCTTGGGTCAAGAAGCAATAAAATTAGGGAATACAGATTTTTTATACAGATGCCTTGATTCACTCTCATGGCTGGGTTGTTCAACTGTAAAAAATAATAGTCACTATATAGGCTTAGAATGCTTACAAGGCCTAATTCAATTAGGTAGAGAATCCCGAGCAGCAAATCTTGAATGCTTTTGGTCACATTGTTCATTACTACCAGCTGATCATGCTTATGAAAGAATTTATTGGATGTTAACATGGGTTCTCTCATTAGCACAAGATAAAAGAGAAAACTGGCTTGATTCTATAAGTGAAGCTTTATCAAGGCTATCTGGAACAAGCAAATCTGTAAGTATTAAAATATCAGATAATGGCAAAGAAACTCTCTTAGTAACGGATTCAGGTGAACCACACTCAGTAACGTATAACGATAATGGACGAGTACGGACCATGGATTATTCAGATATTTCATTTATGAAAGAATTAAAGCTATATTAAGGATTAACTCATTTCATGCAACACACAAATGTACGTGTCATCTATGGTACAATGTGGATAAGTGGACAGCTTTATTGTCCCAATAGATTAGAGAATTCTTTTGCAAATTCCATGCTATTGATATACTTAAATCTTATGCTTATGGTGCCAGACACCGCAGTTTCGCAGTTATTTGAAACTTTGTGCAAAGCCCGTGCTTTCATAAATCACGGGCTATTGTTTTCCACTTACCCCTACATCATGTAGCAAAACATCAACTTATACCAAATTTATAGCATTTCTTGGAACAAATGCCCTACTTATAAGTCTTATGTGTAGAGAGAAAAATACCATAAAAATGTTATACGAGGAGTAATATTTATGAAAAGAGTTTTACTAGCATTTGTACTCATTGCCACAGTTATTTTTACAAACTCATTTGCATTTGCAGATGTAACAAAGGGCAGCAAGGCAGACACACCGAAATTCTCGGATATAGACAAACACTGGGCGAAGGAATCCATAAACAAGGTTGTAGACAAGGATGTCTTTGCTGATAAGGATGGTAAGTTTATGCCAAATAAAGCTATTACAAGAAGCGAGTTTGTTCTTATGCTGCACGAAGCACTGGATATACAAATTGCGTATTTTAAGGCTCCGGATATAAAGGAGCACTTTGAGGATGTGAAAAACGAGGATGCTTATGCTTCAGCCTTATATGACCTGGTGACCCTCAATATCATTGATATAAAAGGTCAATTCGAACCCGATAGCAGACTTACAAGAGAAGAAATGGTGCATTTCATCATGAATGCCTATAGGTATGAAATGGGCGATAAATATAAGATGATAAAAATTGCACCTAATCCATTTGCCGATGATAAGAAAATAAACCCATCCTACAGCGGTGATATAGCAAGAGCGGAATATATGGGAATTATAAAAAGACCGGTTTCTAATCATTTTTATCCTAAGCAAAATAGCACCAGAGCAGAGGCCGCAACTGTAATCGACAGGCTTTTAATCCAGCTGGAAAAAGAGAATCCACAGGTACAGGTTACACCCAGCGCAGCCCAGAAGGACGGAGCACTGACAGCGAAGCTGACAATTGTCAATAATACAGAAAAACAAATCACCATAAATCATAGCTCAGGTCAGAAATTTGATTTTAAGCTGCTTGATTCAAACAAAAAGGTGCTGTATACTTGGTCTTCCGATAAGTCTTTCATAATGATGCTGACAGAGACAGTAATTGAGCCGGGAAAATCAATAGAGTTCAGCGAAACCTTTGATAAAGCATTTTTGGATAGCTTAAGCGGCAAGCCTGCCTATGTAAAGGCATATATTACAGGTGAGTCTGATGATTTTACAATCAATCCGGACGGATATGAAATTGTAGTAAAATAGAGAATGTGATGCCATAGAAAAAGTGTCAGGCATGACGTTTAATTGGTTATTAGCTCTGTATTGGAGAATAACTGACTAACTGTCATGTCTGACACTTTTTGTTGACAAATAAAGGCAAAGGGACTATACTGACTATAAATACAAAATTAGTCAAATAGTTTAGAGGTGATAAAATGCCAAAATCCTATTCTGCCAGTGAGAGGGAGCAAATAGTTAAGAGGTTAAAGCATGAAGCCAAGCGATTAATAGCCCAATATGGTGTGAAGAAGACGTCGGTGGATGAGCTTGTTAAGAGCGTAAACATTCCAAAGGGAACATTCTATCTATTTTACAGCTCCAAAGAGCTGTTGATTTTTGATGTAATACTTGAGGAGCATGAAGCTATTCAGAAGGATTTTATAAAAGCTATAGCAGCTTTCAATGGGCAAATAACTCAAACACAATTCTCTGAATTAATGTATCAGATTTATCAGAGAGTAACCAAATCCTTTCTTTACCCTCTAATGACAAATGGTGACTTAGAGCTGGTGATAAGGAAGCTGCCCAGCGAGGTTGCAGCAGAACATGTACAGTCTGACGATTTCGCCGCAGAAAGTCTATTTAAACTTATACCACAAGCCGCCGATAAGAATATTGCTTTATATAGTGCAGCTTTTCGCGGGATTTTCTTGATGGCTTTGCACAAGAATGAAATAGGAGAAGAGGTTTTTGACAATACAATCAAGTTCTTTATAAACAGTATTGCAGAACAGCTTTTTAAGGGGGAAACGACATGATAAGGGTAAAAGATCTATCTTTCAGCTATACTGGTAAGCCATTTCTTGAGAATATCAGCTTTGAAGTGGGGCGCGGCGAAATATTCGGATTTCTCGGCCCATCCGGTGCGGGAAAAAGCACCCTTCAAAAAATATTGACAGGCTTGCTTTCGGACTACAGGGGAAGCGCTGTAGTGAATGGGATTGAAGTGAAAAGGCATACCAACAGTTTTTATGAGAATATAGGTGTGGATTTTGAGTTTCCGTCACTTTATGAAAAGCTGACTGCAAAGCAGAATCTTGAGTTCTTTGGCTTATTATATCAGAGAAAGCTCATAACCATCCCTGACCTGCTGCGTATGGTTCATCTGGAAAACGATGCCGACAAAAAAGTATCCGACTTCTCAAAGGGGATGAAATCAAGGCTTAATTTCATCAAGGCCCTGCTTCACAACCCTGATATCCTTTTTCTCGACGAGCCCACCAGTGGTCTTGATCCATCTAACAGCTACGATATGAAAAAAATCATTAAGGCTGAAAGAGATAGAGGGAAAACAATCATTCTTACTACACACAATATGCTGGATGCGACGGAGCTTTGCGACAGGGTGGCTTTTATAGTGGATGGCAAAATCAAAGCATTGGATACACCCCATAACCTTATCATGTCGAAGGGAGCTGCAAAGCTCTGTTATGCCTATTTTGAAGGCCGAGAGAAAAGCGGTGAATGCTTGTTAAGTCATACCGGGTCTGATGAATTGCTCAAAAAGCTGATTTCTGACAATAAGCTGCTCTCCATACACAGCAGTGAGCCGACTCTCAATGATATTTTTATGGAGATTACGGGGAGGGCGTTGCAATGAGATTTAGAGGCTTGCTTCTTGGAGATATAAGATTTCAGTTCAAATATGGCTTCTACTTTCTATATGTGCTCTTAACCTTTGTTTTTATTGCTGTTATAAATGCGGTTCCGGCAGCTTTTAAGGCAAAGACTGCTGCTGTTATAATCTTTACTGATCCTGCAACCCTCGGTATCTTCTTTATGGGTGCAATCATCCTGCTTGAAAAGAGTCAAAGAGTACTCAATTCACTTGCAGTATCTCCCATAAAAATATGGGAATATATCGCTGCGAAGGTAGTTTCTCTTAGCATAATTTCCACGACAGTAGGCTTTGTGCTTGGGGTGGCTGCGGGTGCCGGAGGTATTGCATCAGTGGCACTGGGAACATTTTTAGGCTCTGTGCTTTTTACTCTATTGGGCATAATCATCGCCGCCCAGACAAACAGTTTAAACCGCTTTATCATTACTACTGTACCTGCGATGCTTTTTTTGATGGTTCCGCCGTTTTTCGAGCTGTTTGGTTACGATAGCAATATTTTTAACCTATACCCGAGTAATATTGTTTTGAGGATAATTGCAGGGAATGCAGAAAATTGGCTGCTGGAAATTCCTGCGGTTGCAATGTGGATAATATTCTTTTATGTGATTGCACATGGAAGAGTGTCCAAAATGCTTAGAAGCATAGGGGGAATTAAGCTATGAGGGCTCTCATATCGTCTTTTACACAGTTTTGGAGACAGATTTCAAAAGACAGTATGCTTTTGGTGGTCTGTGTATCACCAATATTAGCAGGGCTTGCTTTCAGATTCGGAATACCGGAGGCAGAAAAACTGCTTACCAGTTATTTTGGAAAGTCTGCTGTACTTGCTCCATATTACCTGTTATTTGATATTTTTCTTGGCATTTTGACTCCGTATATGTTCTGTTTTGCCTCTGCTATGGTTATTTTAGAGGATATTGACAGCAGCCTTACAAACTATCTCTCGGTCACACCTATAGGGAAATCAGGCTACTTATTGTCAAGACTCGTTTTTCCGGGGGCAATCTCTGCGCTGCTTTCTTTCGTCATACTAACAATTTTTACTTTGACCAATATTAGTGTTTTACAAAATATATTATTATCCTTCTTTACCGCCTGCATAGGGGTCTTAATATCTCTATTGATAGTTGCCTTATCGGGCAACAAGGTAGAGGGCATGGCAATTGCAAAGCTTGGCGGGCTTTTTTTGCTGGGGGTTCCCATACCATTTTTTATAACAGGGGCAGAAAGATACTATGCTGCAGTTTTACCATCCTTCTGGGTTTCAAGCTTTATGCTTGCTCCAAGTATTTGGAACGCAATCGGAATAGTAGTGACTATAATTTGCTGGAGCGGCATTTTGTATAGGTGGTTTAAAAAGAAGATAGCATAGGAAACTATAAAACTACCTTAAACAAGCTTTCCGGTCATGGATTTCACAAGAGGCTTCCTTAACAGTTAAATGCTTCAATAGAAGCCTTTTTTATGCATATAAATGGCTATGACTTGTCGGCTTTCACTTGCCATAGTTTTAACATAATTATATGGTTGTGCTATAATGGTATTTGGGCAAAAAAGTATACATAAAGTTCAATGTATATGAGGTTGTGAATGAGTAGTTGTTTATATGCAGCTATCAAATAAATTTAATATAGGAGGGACCAATGAGACTTTTATTTTTAGTACTTAACAAAACAGAAAAGCTGGATGCTGTTCTGGCGGAATTTGCGCGGAATAACATCTGCGGCGCAACGGTATTGGAAAGTACCGGAATGGCCAGGGTACTGGACGACAATTATAGTGAAGAAGATATTCCGCTGTTGGCTTCACTCAGGACGTTTTTAAACCCTGCAAGAAAGGGGAACAATGTAGTTTTTGCAGTTGTAAATGATAATCAGCTGAATAATGCTATCAAGGCTATTGAATCTGTAGTAGGTGATTTGTCTGAAAAGGACACAGGAATAGTTTTCAGTATGCCAATTGACTTTGTAAAGGGGATCTGTGACATTGGAGAATAAAATTATCTTTGAAGTTGCCATTATGCTTTTTTGCGGATTGATATTTGGCAGACTTGTGAAATTCATTAAGCTGCCGAATGTAACCGGTTACCTTATTGCCGGCCTCCTTTTGGGGCCTTCTTTTATGAACATAATTCCCATAGAGATGGTAAACGGCTTTAACGTCATATCGGATATTGCATTGGGATTCATTGCTTTTTCTATTGGAAGTGAATTTAAACTAAGCTATTTTAAACAGGTAGGTATTACACCGGTTGTAATAGCTACAACAGAATCTTTGGGAGCAATCATATTTGTAACCGGGACTTTGCTGTTGCTTGGATTTGATAGCAACCTTTCCATAATATTAGGTGCCATAGCAGCAGCCACTGCACCTGCTCAAACCATAATGGTAATTAATCAGTATAAGGCAAAAGGCTCTTTAACATCCATGCTTATGAGCGTTGTTGCTATTGACGATGCCACTGCACTTATTGGATTTGGTATTGCAACAACTATTGTAAGGATGAGGTCTTCCAGTCTTGGAAGCAATATTCTAATGTCAATACTTACTCCGTTTTATGAGATTCTAATATCTTTTATTATAGGTGCTGTATTGGCTATATTACTCAAACTGTTTTTCAACTGGTTTAAGAAACCGAGAAATAGAATTAGCGTTATCATTGCCTTTGTCTTGTTAACGTATTGGCTGACAGAAACAATGCACGGTTCATCCTTGCTTGCATGTATGGCACTGGGCGGAATGCTTGTAAATATCTTTGACGATATTGAAAACATTTTAAAAGTAACTGATGCATTTACACCGCCGATTTTCATGTTATTCTTCGTCATATCCGGCGCCGGTTTTGATATTCATGCGTTGGCAGGAATCGGAGTTATCGGACTTATATATGTAGTTATGCGTGTAGTAGGCAAGATAATTGGTGCATGGTCTGGCGGGGAAATAATGAAGGTAGAAAAGAAGATATCTAAATATCTGGGACCGACATTGATGCCGCAGGCAGGGGTTGCACTAGGACTGCTTATGGTTGCAGGCAAGGTTGTTCCTGAATATGCACCGCAAATCCGTGTAGTTATATTGTCTTCTACCTTTATATACTCAATAATAGGACCTATTGCCGCTAAGATTGCACTTGTGAAATCCGGTGAAATTGTACTGCCTGATAATAAGAAGAAGGCTGCGGTTTAGATTTGAAAGAGAAGCTGGCAGACATGCTTTAATAACCTTTGCAGCATGTCTGTCACCTTTTTTCCATTTTACAATATAAAGCACTTTACAAAGAAAAAAAGATATGCTAACATACTAAGTAAGAACGTAGTAAACATAAGGGCTTTGCCCTTAGAACATCGGAATTATGAAAAGATAATAACTATGACAGGAGAAATGGAGTGTCAACAATAAATAACACAATATTAATTATGTGTTGTTTAGTTGTTGATTTTTTTTGTCCATTTTTACAGCTGTAAAGAGTCTAGGGGAAAACGTTTTTAAATTGACACTATCATTTATGTATATGCTGGTGGATATTTAAAATATATTGCAAAATGAAGGGGGAATTTTAATGAAAAAGGTTTTGTCACTTTTACTAGTACTAACTCTTACTTTATCATTAGCAGCATGCGGTGGCGGCAGTTCAAACACAGCTACTGATGCACCGGCTGATAAGGTTGAGAAGAGAGTTATCAAAGTTAGTACAAAATTCGTTGATGATGAGCAAACTGCTATATCCTTGAAAAAGGTAGTAGAAGCAGTAAATGCAAGAAGTAACGGCTCATTAGAATTACAATTGTTTACAGGCGGTATATTACCAATCGGTAAAGACGGTATGGAACAAGTAGTTCAAGGTTCAGATTGGATATTGGTAGATGGTGTAAACTTCTTAGGAGACTATGTACCAGACTATAACGCTGTAACCGGACCATTCTTATATCAAACATTTGATGAGTACTTTGCCATGATGCAGACACCATTGGTTCAAAACCTGAATAAACAAGCCGAGGAGCTAGGTATAAAAGTACTTTCTCTGGATTGGGTATTTGGATTCAGAAGCATGATGACAAAGAAGGCAATTAAGACTCCAGAAGACATGAAGGGATTAAATATCAGAGTCCCAACCAGTCAATTATATACATATACAATCGAAGCAATGGGTGGTAACCCTATTTCTATGCCTTACCCAGACACTTATGCAGCACTTCAACAAGGTGTTATAGATGGCGTAGAAGGTTCAATCATGACTTATTATGGAACTAAGCAATATGAGAATGTTAAAGAATACTCTCTAACAAATCACTTATTGGGAGTTTCTGCAGTTGTAATTTCACCTAAAGTTTGGGATAGCTTAACTGAAGAACAAAGAACTATTTTAACTGAAGAGTTCCAAAAAGGTATGGAAGACAACTTGGCTGAAACTGTTAAGCTGGAAAAAGAATATGAAGTTAAGTTAAAGGAACTGGGCGTAAACTTCCACGAAGTAGACGCTGATGCTTTCCTAAAAGCAGCTGCTCCAGTATATACTAAGTTCGATAAGTGGACTCCTGGTATCTATGATGAGATATTAAAAGAATTAGAAAAGATTAAAAAC
>JAQZBM010000097.1 GCA_029238945.1 Clostridia bacterium | reverse complement strand
ACATATTTAAGTTTTCTAGGGTTCCGCAGTTTATAGCTGGCTGGTCCAAGAGAAGACGCACAGTAAATGTGTACACGGAAGGATAAAAGCCTGGGAGATATTTTTATAATATTTCTTTGGGCTTTTTATTTATTTATATATAACGACTAAATATGCTACAACTGACTATATCGTCATTCTGTAGGGAACGACCCCCGTGTCGTTCCGCATTAGCGAAGAATCTTAAGGTTAACTGTAAAAAGATCCTTCACTGCGTTCAGGATGACAATAGTAAAGTATATAGAATATTGATTTTGAAAGGAGCAATTATGGAGTGGTTTTATTTGGTGGTAGCAGGAGTTTTTGAAGTAGGTTGGGCAATCGGCTTAAAGTATTCTCAGGGGTTTACAAAAATACTGCCTACCATAGCAACTATTATAGGAATGGCTGCAAGCTTCTATTTTTTATCCCTGTCTTTGAAAAGTCTGCCATTAGGTACTGCATATGCAATTTGGACAGGAATAGGAACTATTGGTACAGTATTGTTGGGTGTTATTTTGTTTAAGGAACCGTTTAACATAATGCGTATAGTTTGTATAATATTAATAATTAGTGGAGTTATTGGTTTAAAATTAATATCTAATCACTAATAATAATTTAGTACAATAAATCTTATATAATATTTGGAGGTATTTAAATGAAAAGCTTTATTATTGAGGATGATTTTTGGAGCGTATTCCCTAATGCAAAGATTGGAGTTGTTATTTGTCATGGTATAGATAATTCAATAGAGGATAAAGAGCAATATAATGAAATGCTTTTAAAGGCAGAACAGGAAGCATTAAATTATCTGCAGGATTCGGAATTCAGCAATAATGACGTAATAAAAATATGGAGAGAAGCATTTCAAAAATTTAAAACAAAGAAAGGTGCAAGGTCATCAATCGAAGCATTACTAAAACGAGTTTACAACGGAAACCATATAGGAACTATTAACCCTCTGGTAGATATTTATAATTCTATTTCCTTAAGATATGCATTGCCTTGCGGTGGTGAGGATATTGACAAATTCGCCGGCAATATCAGATTGACGAAGGCAGTTGGAAATGAGGAGTTTGTTACATTAGGAACGGACAAAAGTGAACCGCCGTATGAAAGCGAGATAATATATAAAGATAATGAGGGAGCAATCTGCAGGTGCTGGAATTGGCGTGAATCAGTAAGAACAATGCTTACTGAAAATACAAAGAATGCTTTTTTATGTATTGAATTAACTGATGAAAAAAGAACTGAAGAGTTTGAGAATGCTTTGAAGGATTTAGCTAAAACAGTACAAGACAATCTAGGGGGAACATGCAAGCTTTCAATTCTTGATATTAACAAAAAAGAAGCAGCAATAGAGTAATATGAGGGGGATAAGGTGATGGGTGATTTCAGCTATAAAGATATTTATATTAAGGATGGAAGAAGAGTGCTGGAAGTGAACATACTTCCTGAAAAGTATTGCAATTTTGATTGCATATTTTGTCCTATCGGCAGGTCGCAAAATAAGGTAGATACACAAAAGTCATTTGATGAAATGGATAGTTCGTTAAGAGAACTGGAAAGCATGATAGAAAATACTAAAGCAGAATTAGTTTTTATTAACTCAAAAGGGGAAGCCCTGGTCAATGATAAAATAGGTCATATAATTGATCTTATTAAAGGCAAAGGCTTACCTGTAAGACTGCTTTCTAATGGATATTTACTGGGTAGAAATGAGTACTTAGAAATAGCTAATAGGTGTGATGAAGTTATTGGAGAGATAAAAACAATAACTGAAGAAGATTTTCAAAAAGTCCAAAGACCGATTGAGGAATATACCCTGGATGAATATATTTCTAATATGATTGCTTTTAATAAACAATACAAAGGGAAGTTCATATTAGAAGTGACAATTATAAAGGGGTATAATGATACAGAGGAATCTATTAAAAAGATAAAAAATATAATTAAAGAAATATCCCCAGACCAGATAATAACTGAAAGAATGAATGATGAAAGATTTAAGAAAAAGCTTGGTATCAGTGATGAAAGATTTGAGGAAATTTCAAATGCATTACTAAATATTTAGTAAACTAGGGTGAACCGTTTCATATAGTTCCGTATGCACCCCAAAAGAAGTATGTTGTTGAGCTTTACAGGATATGTTAAACTTGAAATAATAACTCTAAATTGGGTAGAATATTATATAGAGCTAATAAGACATAGTCTGGAAGGATGGCTTGAAAATAGTAAAGCTAGAAAAGTTCTGATTGCAGCAAGAGTTTAAGTACTATTGCTAAATTCTCGAATCCTCGAGTTAGTTTTATGAGAGGTTTTGAAGATTAAATCAAAATGGAGGAAATAGGATGATACCAACACCACATATAGAATCGAAAAATAAGGATGAAATTGCAAAAACTGTTTTAATGCCTGGGGATCCACTGCGAGCAAAGTTTATAGCAGATACATTTTTAACAGATGTAAAACAATTTAATAGCGTTAGAAATGTTTTTGGATATACGGGGACTTACAAAGGAAGAAGAATTTCTGTTATGGCAAGCGGTATGGGAATGCCTAGCATAGGAATCTATTCCTATGAGCTTTACAAGTTTTACGACGTAGAAAATATAATTCGAATCGGCTCTTGTGGAGGCTATACTCCTGATGTAAAGCTGTATGATGTAATCTTGGCGAAGGATGCCTGGAGTGAATCCAGCTATGCCAAAGTGCAAGGCGGTAATGAAAACGATATTATTGAAGGTACTCCGGAATTAAACCAGAGGCTTATTAAATATGCGAAGGAGTTAGGGATTCCGATACATATAGAGAGAATTCATTCTTCTGATGTGTTTTATAGAGAAGATTTTGAAGAATATAAAAAAATTTATGATAAGTACGGCTGTGTGGCTGTAGAAATGGAGTCTTTTGCCCTTTTCCATAATGCAAAGGTGCTTGGGAAAAATGCAGCATGTCTGCTTACTGTGTCTGACAACATAGCAACTCATGAAGCAACAACTTCTGAAGAACGGCAAAATGCATTTACCAATATGATGAAAATAGCTTTGGAAATGGCCGAGTAGAAAAATACAAATAAAGATAAAGTTAATGGGGATAGTTCAAAAGAACTGTCCCCATCGCTTATATACTATCTGCCGGTTGTTCTGGCACGGGCCATCATTCTAGAAAGCCCTCCTCCGTTTTCAAGGTCGGTAAAACCGTATGCTTTGAGAACCTGCAATGCATAAGCACTTCTTGCACCAGACGCACAGTAAAGAATTATTTTTCTATCCTTCTTGCCCAGCTCTCCTACTCTGGATTGTAATTCATCGAGAGGAATGTTCACTGCACCGGGAACTGCGCCGTACGCGAATTCTCCGGCAGTACGCACGTCAACAACCAGCGGTCCATTTGATTCTTCCTTTTTTATTTGAGCTGTTGTAGAACTCTTCTTTTCCTCATTGTTTTTTTCTCCAATTTTTTTTGCTTCAGGAGCAGGCAGCTCTAATCGGAAAGTTTTTGGAGTTACTGCCCTTGAATAGCCGGAAAGACTTGCAAATCCTCCGCTTACGTTGAATACATTGGTAAACCCAGCTCCAAGGAGAGTACGCAATGCCTGATGTCCTTTCTTTCCTGTTTGGTCATAGACAAAGATTAGTTTATTCTGAGGAATCTCATTTAGTTTTGATGGAAGAATTTCGAGAGGTATATTTACTGCGCCTTCCACATGAGATTTTTCAAATGCAAATACATCTCTTACATCAATCCAAAGTGCTTCTTTGTCCTCTAAATAGGTATCTATTTCAGAAACCGTCAAAGCAGGAGAGTACCCAGAAATTCTGTTCTCCGCTGCATATGCCGCCATATTCATGGCATCATTTGCAGTTCCAAGAGGTGGAGAATATGCAAAATCCATATCAGCAATATCAGAAACTGTGAGCTTTGCTGCCGCAGCAGCTGCTATAACATCTAGTCTTCTGTCAGCTCCTGCATAACCTGCTGTCTGTCCGCCAAGTATCACTCCTGTTTCTCTGTCATAAACTACTAGAACAGTAACCTGCTCTGCCCCCGGATAATAAGAAGTATGGTGCTCTTTATGAATAACAATTGCATCTGCATTAAGTCCTGCAGCCCTAGCACCTTTTAAGGAAAGTCCGGTAGTACCTGCAACAGCTTCAAAAACTCGGACAATCGATGTGCCTATTGAGCCTTTGTATTCATGCTTTCTTCCAAGGGCATTTTCTGCAGCTATTCGTCCCTGACGGTTAGCAGGCCCTGCAAGAGGAATACGTACTTTCTTTCCATGAACTCTGTGCTCAAGCTCAATCATATCTCCTGCTGCATAAATATTGTCATCACTGGTTTTCAGTGTGGAATCCACCAGTAATCCGCCTGCTTCACCCATGGCAAGACCTGCTTCCTGAGCAAGCTTAAGGGTAGGACGTACTCCTATAGACAATAGAACCATATCGGCATCAATACTCGATCCATCATTAAGAGTTACATTGCTTCTTCCTATTCCCGAAACTCCTTTATTTGTAAGAATATTTACTCCGTATGATAACATTTCTTCTTGGATAGACCCGGCTATTTCAGCTTCCATAATAGCCATCACATGGGGCATCATCTCAACCACAGAGACCTTTATTCCCCTCTTAACAAGTGCTTCTACCATTTCAAGGCCTATAAAACCCCCGCCTACGACTACTGCTGTTTTTGGCTTTTTATTTTCTATAAATGAATTGATTCTATCCATGTCATCTAAAGTCCAAAGCTGGAAAACATGCTCCTGGTCTGCGCCGGGAAGCGGCGGAGCAATAGGCTTTCCTCCCTGAGCCAAAATCAGCTTAGTGTATTCAAAGGTTTTCTTTTCTCCTGTACGAGAATCAACAGCGTTTACAATTCGGCTTTTTCTGTCAATTTCTGTTACAGTCGTATTTATATGAACTGCTGTCTGATACTGCTCATTAAAACTTTCAGGACTTTGTAGTATAAGCTTCGATCTGCTTTCTATATCTCCCCCGATATAGTATGGAAGTCCGCAGTTTGCAAATGAGATATCTGGTCCCGATTCAAGAATTGTAATTTGAGCTTCTGACGAAAGTCTTCTGGCTTTGGCTGCCGCAGTAGCACCTGCCGCCACACCACCGATAATAACAATTTTTTCCATGTTTATTCCCTCCAAATAATATCTTTTAAGTGAATATCTGTACGTTATTTATTCATACCCTCGAAGAATAGTGTATTCAGTTTTTTTAGCTGCATTCCATTACAGCATACCCTATACCCCGTATAGGTACATTATAAGAAAAAAATTTTTTGTTGTCAATACTAAAAGCAGTGGGGACGGTTAATGTGAAAGAAAAAGCAGTGGGGACGGTTCTTTTTGCTTATACTTATGAAACTGAAAGGAGGTAAAAAGGACATAGGGGACAGGTATCTTGTCCCAAATTGCTTTTTAGAATAAACTCCTAGTATATTTGCATACTAATCACTCACCTTCAGATAATATAAGTGAATTATATGAAGGGATGTGATAGATTGACCAACAAACATAAATATACCAATAGACTGGCTGAAGAAAAATCTCCATATTTACTGCAGCATGCACACAATCCTGTAGACTGGTATCCTTGGGGTGATGAAGCCTTTGAGAAGGCACATAAGGAGGATAAGCCGGTATTTTTAAGTATTGGCTATTCTACTTGCCACTGGTGTCATGTGATGGAGAGGGAATCCTTTGAGGATGAAGAGGTTGCAGAGCTGCTAAATGAACATTTTGTTGCCATAAAGGTAGACAGGGAAGAGCGGCCGGATATTGACCATATCTATATGAGCGTATGTCAAGCTCTTACAGGCAGCGGCGGCTGGCCTCTTACGATATTTATGACTCCTGACAGAAAGCCTTTTTATGCCGGCACATATTTCCCCAAGAAGTCCAGGATGGGTTATCCGGGAATTATGGAGGTGCTGGAGCGCATAAATAAAACCTGGACTCAGGAGAAAAGCGTGCTGCTGGAGTCCTCTGAAAAGATAATGGAGCATATGCAGCATGAATTTGATACCGATGAAGGCGGCGAAATAAACTATGAAGCAATAGACAGTGCATATCAAAGCTTTTTCAGGAACTTTGACAAGGTATACGGCGGCTTTGGCTCTGCACCTAAGTTTCCGACACCGCACAACCTGATGTTTCTGCTTCGTCATTGGAAGCAAAGCAGCGATGAAAATGCGCTGAGCATGGTGGAGAAAACCTTGGAAGCTATGTATAGAAGCGGTATGTATGACCATGTAGGCTTTGGCTTCTCCAGGTACTCTACCGACAGGAAGTGGCTGGTGCCCCATTTTGAGAAGATGCTTTATGACAATGCACTGCTTGCCTTTGCTTATCTTGAGACTTATCAGGCTACAAGGAAAGAACAGTATAGGCATGTTGCGGAGCAGATTTTTGAGTATGTACTGAGAGATATGACCTCACCGGAGGGCGGCTTCTACTCTGCTGAGGATGCCGATTCTGAGGGAGTTGAGGGCAAGTTTTATGTATGGTCTCCTGAGGAAGTGGCTGAAGTCCTTGGAGATGAAGATGCAAAGGATTTTTGCAGCTTCTATGATATTACCGCCAATGGTAATTTTGAGGGAGAGAGCATACCAAATGTTATAGAGAATAAGCTGTCCTTTGAGGAGCTGGCGAAGGTTCCTATGGATGGAATGCGTTACAGGCTGTTTGAGCATAGAGAGAAGAGGATACATCCCTATAAGGATGATAAGATTCTTACCGCATGGAACGGTCTCATGATAGCTGCTTTGGCCTATGGAGCAAGGATACTGGGTAGTGATAAGTATAAGCAGGCAGCAGAAAGGGCAGTAGGCTTCATACAGAGAAAGCTGATTCGAGAAGACGGCAGACTGCTGGCGAGATATAGAGACAATGAGGCGGCTATAGAGGGCTACATTGATGATTATGCCTTCCTTACCTGGGGTTTGATTGAGCTGTACCAGACCGGCTTTAATCCTGCATATCTAAGGCTGGCAGTAAGCTTGACCGATGATATGATAAAATACTTCGGTGATGAGAAAAGCGGCGGCTTCTTCATGTACGGCAATGACAGCGAGCAGCTTATCGCAAGACCGAAGGAAATATATGACGGCGCAATACCTTCAGGTAACTCTGTTGCAGCCTTGAACCTTCTGAGACTTGGAAGATTGACAGGCAGAACTGAGTTTGAGGTGGCGGCAGACAGACAGTTCAGGGCTTTTGCAGATAAAGTAAGCAATTACCCTATGGGACATACCTATCTGCTTATGTCTGTAATGTTCGCCCATGCAAAGAGCAGTGAAATTGTAATCGTAGGAGAAAGAGAAAACGAGCAGACAAAGAGATTGATAGATATCGTCAATAAGAATTTCCTGCCATACTCAGTTGTGGTAGTCAAGGATACAGCCAGTGACGACGACCTTAAGGAGCTTGCACCTTATACAGAAGGTCAGGAAATGGTGGACTACAAGTCAACGGCATATGTTTGCGAGAACTTCGCCTGTAGGAAGCCCATCACCGATAGCAGTGAACTGGAAAAGGCTATAGGAGCGAATTAGAGATAAAAAACAAGTGTACAGCAGTTGTACACTTGTTTTTACGTCAAGTATCTATATGTAAAGTACAAAGATTTTACAACTGCCTATGCTGTCATACTGTGGGTAAGTTTTAAAAGATCCTTCACTGCATTCAGGATGACAATAGCGAGTCTTTCATCACATAAACAATTAATAAACCTAAAACGTTGCTTGAAGCATATTGCCAATGGTAGTAAAATATGGTTAAGGTATATCAACTTAAGGAGGGTTATCATGAATGTAGGTGAGATCAATAAACTTACCAAATACTATGGAAAATCAAGAGGTATAATAGATGTCAGCTTCAATGTGGAGCAAGGCGAAATATTTGGTTTCATCGGGCCCAATGGTGCCGGAAAGTCCACTACTATACGTACACTGCTTTCTCTTATATATCCTACCAGCGGGTCAGCGAAGATTTTCGGAAAGGACTGCATTAAGCAGGGGGTAGAGATAAGGAAGGACATAGGCTATTTGCCTTCAGAGGTTTTCTATTATGACAACATGAAGGTTGTTGATTTGCTTAAGTATTCTGCAAGCTTCTATAAAAATGTGGATAAAAACCGAATTTATGAATTGGCAGAGATTATGGATTTGGATTTAAATAAGAAAATCGATGACTTATCCTATGGAAATAAGAAAAAGGTTGGCATAGTACAGGGACTGCTGCACAGTCCAAAGCTCATCATACTTGACGAGCCCACAAGCGGACTGGACCCATTGATGCAGCAGAAGTTCTTTGATTTGATACGTGAGGAAAACAGCAAAGGTGCAACTGTACTTTTCTCCTCTCATATACTTAGCGAGGTGCAAAAGCTCTGTACAAGAGTAGGTATTATTAAAGAGGGAAAAATGGTGCGTGTTGATGACATCAATGCCATGAAGGATACAAACTACAAGAAGTTCAGAATTGAGATGAAGGAAGAGGTGCCTGCGGATTATTTCAAGCTTCAAGGCATCAGTGACCTTTCTGTGGATAAAAACACGGTCAATTTTATTTACCAAGGAGATATAAATAAAATTGTAGAAAAGCTGTATGAAAGGAAAATCCATAATTTGATAGTTGAAGAGCCTACCTTGGAGGAAATATTCATGCATTACTATGAAAAGGAGGCATAATCAATGAACGTGTATATTCAAGAGCTTAAAATGTCTGTAAAGTCAATGATTTACTGGACAATAGGCTTGATTGCAGTATTACTGCTGTTCATGTCTATGTTTCCGGTAATATCGAAGGATGCAGCTCTGATGGAAAAGGTATTGGAAAGCTTTCCCCCTGAGTTTGTAAAAGCCCTGGGTTTGAGCACCTTTAATCTGTCAAGCGTAGAGGGCTTTTATGCATTTCTATTCACTTATATAATACTGATTGCATCTATTTATGCCATGAAAGCAGGCATATCGGTTTTATCTGAGGAGGTAAGAGCTAAAACTTCTGATTTCTTGGTTGTAAAGCCCATTGCCAGAACAAATATAGTAACCGCCAAGATAATGAGCGTTCTTACTAATGTGCTGATACAAAACATCATATACGGTATAGCTACTTTTGCAATAGCCGATACTTTTATAGAGCAGTCCTACGATAAAGGCATATTGCTGTTGATTAATCTAAGCCTGCTATTGGTTCAGCTTTTCTTTGTGGGTTTGGGTCTGCTTCTTTCGGTAGTAATCAAAAAGATAAAGACAGTGCTGCCGATTACTATGGGAGTTGTCTTCGGCTTCTTTGTATTGTTCTTGCTGTATCAGTCCCTTTCAGATTCGAAGCTTGCTTATATCACCCCATTTGCTTATTTTGACGCTTCATATATAATTGAAGCTCAAAGTCTGAAAAGCG
>JAQZBM010000096.1 GCA_029238945.1 Clostridia bacterium | reverse complement strand
TTCCACATATTACATATATGAACACATATGAACACATCTATTAAAAAAAGGCGTGATATAAATATACTAATACGACACTTTGTCTATTTTTCCTCCACCATATTACATAATTTGAATACATTCCCAAGATAATGTAAAATTAAACCTTAAGTATAAACTTCAGGTTTAATAATCAATAAATTTAAAGTAGCAGGACATACATCTATACAAGCATTATTTACAACCTTGCTTTATATAGACTATCTAGACCTAACTTCTCCATATCCATGGGGCAAGGTACCTCTCACCTTAGCCCATGTAAGAATTATACCAAAAAAATGAAAAAGACCAAAGCTTTCACTTTGATCCTATAAAATCATATTTGGTGCGGTCGATGGGACTTGAACCCATATGGTCTCCCACACGCCCCTCAAACGTGCGCGTCTGCCGATTCCGCCACGACCGCATTTGCTACAGAATTATTATATACTCATCCCTCACAAGTGTCAACATAAAATTATTTGCATGGTATATCGCTTCATACAAATTTGGAATTTTTATCTTTTATCCTTTGATATAAACCAACCCTGTATGCCTCTGTAAGGATTAGTAGCATCTGGAGAGATTTCGCCTTTTACCTTGTCTCTTACAACCACTGCAGAGTCTCTAAAGAAAAGGCTTATGCAAGGTACTTCTTCTCTGAAGGTTTCCTGTATTTTCGCGTACATTTCCTTACGTGTATTATCGTTTGTGCTTATATAAGCTTGATACAGATTGTTGTCCATGTCCAGGTTGGAATATGACATAAAGTTACCGCCTCCGACTATTTGCGAACTGTGGAAAGCAAAGGACAAGTCCTGGTTTGGCGACAGGTTGTAGCCTGTCAGCACTGCATCAAACTGTTTTGTCGCTATGGCAGTTTTCATTTCCTCAAAGGTAACTATTTTTAAGTCTACAGAGAAGCCTACTTCCTCAAGGTTTTTCTTGATTTCCTCTGCTGCCTTGACTCTAAATTCGTTCTCGCTGTTTGTGAGCAGCGTGAATTTCAGTGTTTGCAGCAAATCGTCATATTTTCGCTCCAATATCTTGTCATTGTTTGCATCTTCAAAGCCTGCCTGCTCCAGCAGATTAGTTGCGTTCACCTTGCTGCTTGAGCTGTTTGCTGCCTTACCGTCATACAACCATGAGTCCGGATGCACCGGAACATCTGTCAAAACCGCATTTCCCAACAGATACTTATCAATTATGCCTCTTCTGTTTATTGCAGTAAGCATCGCCTTTCTCACTGCTTTATCCTGGAATATTGAGTTGTTATAGTTAAAGCCTATAAAGTCATAGTACAAAGAGGTGTATTTATAGGTCTTTACATCCTTAAGCTCACTGTATTTTTCCCAGTCATAGGACTGTGTATGGAGAACATCCAATTCCTTAGCCTGAAAGGCTGTTGAAAACGCATCCAAATCATTTATGAACTGAATCGATATTCTTTCTATATATGGCTTAGTCCCATTTGCCTCTACGCTGCCCAGTCTTATCCACTTATCGTTTGGAACAAGCTCCATTTGCTTAAGCTTTTCATAGTTTGATATCTTGTATGGACCGGATACCGGCGGAACTGCATTGGGATTCAACTTCAGTACATGCTCCGGTATTATGGGAATGGTAAGGATATCCAACGCATTGGCGTAAGCCTGGTCAAATACTATAGTTATAGTGTTTTCACTTTCTGCCTTATAGCTGTATACATGCTCAAGCTTATCCTTAAAAGCAGAGGTTTCGGAAGTCTTTATGGTATCCAGTGAAAAAACTACATCGCTGCTGGTGATTTTCCCGCCATCACTCCAGTATAAATCATTCTTCAAATTGATTGTAAACTTGGAAGTACCTTGGTCAAAGCTCCATTGCTGTGCAATTACCGGCACCAGCTTTAAAGTACCGTCATATTCTGCCAGTGGTTCAAACATCAGCCTTGAGGCATCTAAAAAGGATTTGCTGTTTACTGTCAAAGGATTCAGCTCCTTTGGTTCTACAGATCCCATTGTAAGAGTGCCTCCTGCAGAAGGCTTTTCATTTTCAATCGTGACTTGCGAGCTGTCTTCGCTGATATCAATGCTGTCACATGAAGTAAGTACCAATGAAAGCACCAGTATTGCGACAAAAACTAAATAAAATCTTTTTCTTAATCTCATCAATTCCACCCTTTTTGCCTTTGTTGCTTATTTTGTTTCATCCCACGTATAAAGCTTACTGTACACTTTATAATTTCTATTTACTCTAGATACAAAATTTCTGGTTTCTTCAAAGGGAATAGAGGTCATATCCTCGCCCTCCCTGCTTATCTGATTGTTTTCCAGCCATTTATCTACATTTCCTCTGCCTCCGTTATAGGCTGCGAAGACCAGAGCAAAATTATTATCATAGTAATCAGCTAAATGTCTTAAGTACCAGCATCCAAACCTGATATTTATCTCCGGGTCAAACAACATATCCTCATTGTAGTTATTGACCGTTAATTTTTCTGCTATCCAGACTCCTGTTGATGGTGTTATCTGCATAAGACCTTTGGCATCCTTCCCTGACTCTGCAAATACGTTAAAATTACTTTCAGTTTTGATAACTGCTGCTACCAAAGGAGCCGAAAGCTTGTATTCCTCTGAGTATTTCACTATTTCCTCTTTGAAATACAATGGATAAACCATTTTTGCTAATACAGGAATTTGCAGCACAGCAAAGTAAGCTATGCAAAATAACACTACAGCCGTTATCAGGCCTATTCTTTTTCGCCTCTTCAATTACAAATCTCCCCTAGACTATAGATTATGCCATAATCCTTTTACTTTATCCCTTACTGCTTCAACCTGCTGTGTATTATCTATTACAACATCGGCATATTTCATTCGCTGCTCGTTTGTAATTTGAGAATGTATCCTGTTCAGAGCATCACAGCATGACAATTTGTCACGTTCCATAAGTCTCTCAAGCTGTGTCTCATTGTCTACAACCACAAGCCAAACGCGGTCAACATACTTATGCAGTCCCATTTCTATAAGGATAGCCGCATCCACTACTGCAACCTTTTTATTTTCCTTTTCCAATTCAGCAATTATTTCATTTACCTTCTTGATTATCTCAGGATGTGTAATCTGATTTAAAAGCTTAAGCTTTTCATGGTCAGAAAACACTATGTTGCCCAACTTTTTCCTGTTGATGCTGCCATCCTCCATCAGGATATCCTTACCGAAGTTCTCTATTATCTTATTGTATGCAGCTTCACCCTTACTTACAACATCCCTGCCGACCAAATCCACATCAATTACAGCGGCTCCAAGCTCTCTAAGCATTGTAGACACAGTGCTTTTGCCGCTGGCGATACCACCTGTCAGCCCAATAACCTTCATCTCAACCACCTCCATATCCTATACTGACATTGTTATTTGGCATCGTACCAACTATTTCCCGTATTTACCTCAGCTGTCAAAGGAACCTTTAAATCCATTGCCTGCTGCATATTTCTTACTACAAGCTCTTTTACCTGGTCAACCTCTGAAATATGGGTCTCTACAATTAATTCGTCATGAACCTGAAGAATCAGCTTGCTTTTCATTTTTCTGTCCTTCAGTTCATCGTAAACCTTTATCATCGCTACCTTGATTATATCAGCTGCGCTTCCTTGTATAGGTGTATTCATAGCGATTCTTTCACCCATACCTCTTTGTATAGCATTCCTTGAAAGTATCTCCGGAATGTATCTTCTCCTATTCAACACTGTAGTCACATATCCCTTTTCTTTTGCATCTGCTACTGTATTGTCAAGGTATTCCTTCACCTTCGGATATCTGCTGAAGTAGCTGTCTATATATGTTTTAGCTTCTTTCTTTGTTATTTTCAAATCCTTTGATAATCCATAGTCGCTTATCCCGTAAACTATTCCGAAGTTTACTGCCTTTGCTCTTCCTCTCATCAATGGAGTGACTTGGTCTCTCGGAACGTTGAAAACCTCACTGGCAGTCCTGGTATGGATATCCTCGTTTTTCACGAAGGCATCTATGAAGCTTTCATCTCCGGATATATGCGCCAGTACTCTCAGCTCTATCTGTGAGTAATCGGCATCAACCAAGGTGTATTCCTCACTGCTTGAAACAAAGACCTTTCTGATTTTTCTTCCGTTTTCAGTTTTGATAGGTATGTTCTGCAAATTCGGATCAGTGCTGCTCAGACGTCCTGTAGCGGTTACTGTCTGGTTCAGCTTGCTGTGTATCTTTCCTGTTTCAGGGTTTATCACATTTATCATGCCGTCAATATAAGTTGATTTTATCTTAAGAAGCTGTCTGTATTCCAGAATCTTCTCTATTATCGGATGCTTTCCTTGAAGTGTCTCCAGCACCTCAACGTCAGTGGAGTAGCCTGTTTTTGTCTTTTTGACTACCGGAAGCCCAAGCTTCTCAAAAAGAATTACTCCCAACTGCTTTGTAGAATTTATGTTGAAGCTTTCCTCTGCATAACCATAGATTTCTTCAGTCAGCGCATCTATCTGAGTAGAAAACTCAACTGAAAGCTCTTGAAGCATAGATTTATCAACCTTGAAGCCTTCATGCTCCATGTCAGCCAGCACGCTTAACAGTGGAAGCTCTACTTCATAATATAGCTTTTCCATGTCATCTTCTTTTATTTTCTGCGCCATCGGCTTCACAAGCTTCGCTATAGCAGCCGCACTGCCGGCATATCTTGCTTCCTCGCTGCCCTCCTTGGACTTATAATCCTCCAAGCTTTCCTGCAGTATATCACGGCTCAAATCTCCAAGGTTATATGAACCCTTCGCAGGATCCAGCACATAAGCTGCCAGCATTGTGTCAAAGCTTATGTTATTTATACTTATGCCGCAGGACATTAAATTAAGAACATCCTGCTTCACATCATGCCCCGCTTTGGCAATCTTCTCATCCTCCATCAACTGCTTGAGATACTGCTTTGATTTCTCATCTATGTCAAAGCAGTATGTATCACCGGCAACACTGATATATGCCTTCATGCTGCTATGTGCTTCTCCCGATAGCTTAAAGGCTATCTGTCCTGCAGCCTGTGCCTTGGAAGTAAGCTCCGCCAGCTCATGGTCAGATGCTGCTTGTCTTACTTCAACCTTCTGTGTCTCCTGCTTCTCAGAAGTACCATTTCCCTGTGCCTCCAGCTTGCTGACCAGAGTCTTGAACTCCAGCTCTTTGAAATAATGGTACAGCTTTTCATTGTCCGGTGCATTGATTTCAAAATCCTCCAGACAAATCTCTATAGGTACATTTCTTATGATAGTAGCCAGCTTCTTTGAGAATATTGCCTGTTCACTGTATGTTTGAAGATTCTCTCTGACCTTGTTCTTTTTGACCTCAGCACAGTGCTCCAGTGTATTTTCCAGTGTTCCAAACTGCTTTATAAGCTCAAGAGCGGTCTTCTCTCCAATGCCCGGTACCCCAGGGATATTGTCTGAGGCATCGCCCATCAGCCCCTTCATATCAGTAACCTGCTCGGGAGTGTACTCGTAGGTTTCTAAAAGCTTCGCTCTGTCAAACTCAACTATTTCGCTAATGCCCTTTTTGGTTATCAAAACATGGACATATTCGTTTATAAGCTGAAACGCGTCTCGGTCTCCGGTAACAATATGTGCCTGCACCTGCTTTCCGGTGCAAAGCTCTGCAACTGTACCTATTATGTCGTCAGCCTCATAGCCGTCTATCTCAAGCTGTTTTATATTCATAGCCCCTATGACTTCCTTCAGCACCGGAATCTGCTCTATCATATCCTCAGACATCTTCTGTCTTCCTGCTTTATAATCAGCATACTCATTATGTCTGAAGGTAGGCGCCTTACGGTCAAAGGCTATCCCTATATGAGTGGGCTTAAGCTCATCTATAATTTTATATAGCATATTGATAAAACCATATATGACATTAGTATGTAAGCCTTTTGAATTTGTCAAAGGAGGCAAGGCATAGAATGCCCTGTGCATCAGGCTGTTACCGTCTATGATAATCAATTTTTCTTTATTCATCAGTTATATCCTCCGTTTATCCTTTGTATATATTAATTTTACCCAATATGTCCCGTTATTTCTATAGCAAAATAGAAAATTCAACGGCTTTTCCTTTATATTATTTCACAAAAAAAAGCTGGCAGACACATAGGTCTGCCGCTACAATAGTTTGATTAATTAATGTTATAATTTACTCTTTTCTTTTTCTTTTAATCCATAATACTGCAAACAGTGTTCCAGCTCCCAGTATTCCTATATAGGGAAGAGCTGATATGATAAATACAAATAGCCATGCTATGCCATTCTTAATATTGTTAATGGTATTTATCAAGCCACGCCTGGCACGCTGCCATACACTGGAGGTATCAACACTTTCCAGCTCGGCTTCCTTCACCTCTGTCAGATTTATATAAATTGTAGAGTACTCTACCTGATCGTCCCAGCGCTTAAGATCTCCCTGTATGATTTCGATTTCTGTCCTTATCCTGTTCAGCTCTGTTTCGACCCTCAGCATTTCATCTACGTTCTGTCCCATACTCAACAGCTCCGGATAGTTTTTCTCCTGCGCCTTCAGATTGTTCATTCTGGCTTCCATATCCATATACTGCTTTGTGATATCGTTGGTGTTTGTACTTTGATTTACTACGTCTCCCATT
Organism: Clostridia bacterium; assembly: GCA_029238945.1. GTDB lineage: Bacteria > Bacillota > Clostridia > Lutisporales > Lutisporaceae > GWB2-37-7. Next base: position 2,848 of record JAQZBM010000096.1, on the reverse strand, counting down.
TCCAGAACGCTTTGAAGGGTGCTCTCAAACTTGTCTGCAGGCACCTTTATTGTGATATTGCCAACCTTAGTCGCTGTTTCCTTAGCTGTTTCTGTCTGAATCTCTACCGGATTTTCTATATCACTTACATATGAGTTTTCCACGTATCCGCCCAGCTTCTCAGCCATAGCTGACATTTGGTCTATAGAAGCCTGCAGGTCAGTAACCTTCATGGATACATTTCCGTTCTTTATAATCTTGCTTGTCTCTTTTTTCACTGATGTATCAGCTGTGAAGCCTGTAATTAAATTACCAGAGTTATCTATGGATTCACTAAACTGTATTGCTACGTCACTGTTGCGTGCACCCTTATCAGCAAGTGTTGCAGTAGGCTGCGGTGCAGATGGTTCTGCTGCAGGAGCAGATGCCGCCTCAGGCTCGCTTGGCATGCCTGCAATCCCCATTTGCTGCCGTTCAGGTGCAGCGCCTCCTGCCATTGAGTAGTTATCAGTATTACCCTTGCTTTTACTGTTGTAGCTTGAATCCTGCGCCACCTGCTCTGCCATTTTAGGAGCGTTCAGTGCGCCAAAGGACAGCGCAAAAATCAATACTGCCGCCGCTGCAGCTCCGGTATAAACCTGCCATCTGTTCCTTCTTATTAAACCTGAAAGTCCACGGGATTTGCTTTCTTTGGCTTGCAGCAGCTTATTGTGCAGCTCTTCTCTGAAGTCTTCCGGAAGCTCTTCTTCATCAATATCACTGCACTCCTTTACTATATCCAGGAGCAACTCGTATTCCTCTTTGCATTGAGGGCATTGAGCAATATGCTTTTCAAATTTCGCCTTGTCTACTTCGTTTATTTCATTGTCGATGTATGCGGACATTAATTCTTGTATACGATCACACTTCATGCTAATCCCTCCTTTCAGCTATATAGACGTTGCTTTGCCCCGAAAGTTCCAAGGCCGTCTTCAGCCTATTCTTGAGTATGTTTCTGCCCCGATTGATTCTCGATTTGACCGTTCCTATGGAGCAGCAGAGTATATTTGCAATCTCTTCATAGCTAAAGCCCTGAATGTCTCGTAACACTATGGCTGTTTTGTATTCCTCGCTCAGGCTGTTTATTTCCTTCAGTATTATCCTTCTCTTCTCTGTCCGAATAAATGCTTCCTCCGGGGTATCCTCATCAGACGCTGTTTCAAAATGCACCTCTCCGTTTTGTGTTTCAAAGGTATTGTCCAAGGATACAGTGTCATTTTTCTTTTTCCTTCTGATTTCATCTAAGCATACATTCGTAACTATTCTATACATCCAAGTAGAAAAGGAGGATTGTTCCTTGAAGCCTTCTATAGACTTGAAAATCCTTATAAAGGCTTCCTGGCACATGTCTTTTGCGTCTTCCTGATTACCCATTATCCGCAAGGCGATATTATAGGCCTTTTTCTGATAATCAAATATGAGCTGTTCAAAAGCTTCGACATCGCCAGATTTGCTTTTCTTTATCAAAAGCTTCTCAATGTCATTCATCAGTCTTACCCTCCTCAGATTAAATTCCATATAATTATAGTATGGATTAATTTTACTACATTTGTAAATTAATACTCAATCATAATAATCCAATTTTAGACGAAATATATCTTATAATTGTTCCAAGAAAAAAACACGGTTATTCAACCGTGTCGTCAGTTTCAGCGTCGGAGCCAAATTCCGATTCCGGCTCCGGTGCCTCTTGCACTGTATTCTCCAGAGGCTTTATCAGCTCTATCAAAGTAAAGAAGCTGTCTCTTTTGTATTCATAACCTTCCATCAGCTCATATAAATCAATATATTTAATTCCATCAAATCCATAAGAATTTATAATCTGACCTTCAATCCCCGGTATGCAGACGGAGTCTTCATATTTTATGTAATGCCTGTTGTCTATAAGTGCTGTATCCAGATATGCTTCTCCGGCTTTAACCTTTAGCGGAATATCTATACTGACAGTTTTATATAGCGAATCAGCATTAAAGCCCCAGTTTTTTTGCTTTGCATAGTCCTTTAAATCAACAATCTGAGTAGTAGAAGAGACGGGATAAATGCCTTCTTCAACATACTTCAATACTTCCAGGCTGTATTTGTAGCTTCTGTCAAAGCCTCCTATATAGCCGGTCAGAAACTTCCCGTTTACTTTAATTATGGAGCCTGTTAAATAAATATTGCTGTTTTGCTCTTCATATGTAAGCTTGAGGCCGATTTTCAAAGCGGCATCAGTCATGTTTATATATATACGATTGTCTTTTTGCAAGGTTTTTATTTTTAAAGAGGCTGTTGTTTCTCCATCCAGTCCAAAAAAATCTAAAGCAGCCAAATAATACACATAGGCTTCATCATTCTCCACAAAGGCATCATTGGTAACAAACCGGTTGTTCAGCATAATAGGTGTACCTTCAGCAACTGCAATAGTGCTGATGTTGCTTTGGGCTGCCAGCTTCAGAGCTTTTTCTGCCTGTTCCTCTGTTATAGCGTCACTGCTCTCCCTCAGCTTTTTCAATACCACTTCGGCATTTTTCTTTTTATACATATCAGGGTAGATGATTAGTACAGGCTTGTTAGTATATTTATCAAGCTTCAGCTCTATATTTTCATATACTATCTGCACAGGCGTACCGATTGCAACCTTTGAGAAAAGCTCCGCTACATCGTTGTTGAACATTCTGACGCAGCCTCCGGAGGCAAAGGTACTTATAGATTCCGGTGTACTGTTTCCATGGATGCCGTAAGTTCCTCTTGGTGCACTGAGACCCATCCATCTTATACCCAGAGGATTTCTCGGACCCGGTGCAACGACGTTTCCTTTGTTATGCCAATATGGGTTTACCACCTTATT
>JAQZBM010000095.1 GCA_029238945.1 Clostridia bacterium | reverse complement strand
ATTAAATACACCGGCATTTTCTATACAGCTTTACCTTAATAGATTGATGACAGCCAATTTGGTTACTGTTAAGGAATCTACAGTAATAGACGGAAGAATAGAGAAAATATATTGTTTATCCTCAAAGGACGTTGAAATACTCAACTATTTAAAGTCTAATTCCAATGATAGCAATGACAGAAATATAGATCTTTCAGCCCAGCATTTCTCATCATTGACAAGACAAATAATCAAAAATATAAACCAATATAAAGAAAAAACCTATAAGATTAAGGCCTACTTCATAAAAACAGATGACAAAACCATGCAGGAGTTCAAAAAAGAGCTGGACGATTTATTCCTAAAGTATCAACAGCTTGAGGATATCAATGCAACAGAGACTTATGGTTTTATTAGTGTATTGGCACCATATAGCGTTGAATAACTGAAATATTAGGGGGGTGAGCTTATTGGAAGAGAAATGCAGAACTGGACCTGATGAAGCAGAAGAAAAAAAGGAAAAGGAACTGGACATTTCTGAGCATGACATCGATGTTGACAACCCGGAGGAAAGACCGGGTGTCGGCTATGAAATCTTTACAATCGGAACCGGAGACTAATAAATATTATATAGGAGGAATTAATAATGGAAGATAAGAGAATAGAAGAGAAAAAGGTAATAGCTATTGATAAGAAAATGTATAAGATAGAGGATGGTAAGGTAGTTATTGAATCAGATGCTCTCGCACATGCAATACAAAATAATTCTTTGGAATTATTCGTAGACGAAGAAGCAGCTGCATTATCAGAACCGGGTCTAGACATAGGCTGTGCAGATATTATCTGCTGGTAGTTTTAAACGGGAAATTATGCCTTGTAATAAAGGGATTATGTCATGACATAATCCCTTTATTTAAAATCGAAGAAAAGGGGTGTACATATGAAATCATCCAGATATAATATTTTCGTCCAAATTGAAGACGACATGAAGCTTCTATATAATACACTTTCAAGAAAATATCTGGTGCTAGACAGTAATTCTCAAGGTATTGTTGAGGCTATACTGAAGAAACCGGCTTCACTAGAAGAAAAAAACAGTAGAAGTAATCTGGAAAATTTGCTTATCAGCTACAAAATGCTTATAGCTGATGATTTTGATGAAATAAGCTATATAGAGTTTGAAGAGAACAAAACCAAGTTTCAGGATCAATCCTTCCATCTGGTAATACAGCCGACTCTTGACTGTAATTTCAGGTGTACCTACTGTTATGAGGAGCATAAGAAGCTGATTATGGATGATGCTGCGGCTGAAAGGATTATAAAGTTTATTGACAGCATAACAAAAAAGGTAAATATTCTTTCTGTATCATGGTTTGGCGGGGAGCCGCTGCTGGAAATAGACAGAATAATAGAGTTGACGAATAAGTTTAAGGCTATATGTCAAAGAAACAACTGTAAATATAGAGCCTTTATGACGACTAACGGCTATTTGCTTACAGATTCAATAATTGATAGGATTCATGACTTAAATTTGATAAGTCTGCAGATAACCTTAGACGGCTGCAGTGAATATCATGACATGAAGCGTCCGCTGAAGAATGGAGAAGGTACCTTTCATAAAATTATGGAGAATATTGTAAAGCTGTCCTATAAGGATGTTATTATAAATTTCAGGGTGAACTTAGACGCTGACAACTATGACCATATAGCGGATATCTTTGATTTGATACCGCAGGAGAATAGAAACAAGGTACATATAATAATAGCGAATCTTTTTCAGAATTCTAAGAAGATTAATGTCTATGAATTATACAGGAAGGCTATGGATAAAGGGTATACAAGCTTCAATAAAGCAAACGCCTATAAACAATGTGAACTATGCTCCAAGAATGGTATGCTGATAGAACCCAATGGAAGAATAGTACCATGTTCACCGGCTGCAGAAAAAGGCTTGTATTTTGGGCACCTAGACGATGACGGCAGATTTATACTGGAAGACTCAAGCTTATATTATAAGCTGAAGACAATTTCAGCCCTTAAAAGTGAAGGCTGCAAGGAATGTGTTGAACTTCCGATGTGTATGGGAAAATGTAAATTATCCAGATATGTTAATAAAGATGTTTGCAATAGTGCTGTTCCTGACGGATTGTCCGTGGAGGAAAGAATAAAGCTTCATTATTATAGCGATGTAAAACTAAATAAGGGTAAGGAAGTAGATAGTGTATGAATTTTGAGTTATTAAGGAATAAGAATTTTACACTGCTGGTACTAGGTAAATTGGTTTCTCTTATCGGTTCTGTATTACAGAGCTTTGCACTGTCTCTATATGTTTTAAAGATTACAGGTTCAGGCAGCATCTTCGCTTCAGTTATGGCAGTTTCTATAATTCCAAGGCTGATACTGGGTCCGGTTTGCGGAGTGTTTGTAGACTGGTTTGACAGGAAAAAGATAATTGTGGCCTTGGACTTCTTAAGCGGCGCCTTAGTTCTTGGCTTATATGTAATTTCTATAACCGTTGGAGTGCAGCTAGTTCATGTCTATATTGCAGTAATTCTGATGGCAGTTATTTCATCCTTGTTTAATCCTGCTATCTCCACTGCAATCCCAAGTATTATGAAGAAGGAAGAGCTTTTGGATGCGAATTCCTTTAATACAATGACTATGACTATCGGAAATCTTGTAGGACCTATGCTGGCAGGTATTATATACGGGATATTCGGATTGCCTGTAACACTTTTATTAAATGGAATAAGCTTTATTTTATCTGCGATTTCTGAAATGTTTATTGACCTGCCTAATAATAGATGTGATAGAAAGAATATTTCATATAGCAAGTTTAAAACAGACTTTGGCGAAGGGATAAAATATATTCTGGGTAAAAGTACTCTAACTAAGCTGTTAGGCTCTGCATTTGTAATAAATTTCGCTTTTAATCCTATGTTTTCCGTAGGATTAATGTTTGTCTCCAAAATGATACTTAAAGTAGGGGATATGGAGTATGGAGCACTTCAGACGACGCTTGTCGCAGGTTCGTTGATAGGCACATTGCTGGTGAGCAAAGTATCAAAGAGATTTGAACTGACCAGGATATTTTACTCCGGCGTTCTCTTCTGCGGTTTTTTTGTAAGCCTGATAGGACTGTGTTCAGCTACAGTATTCATAGATTTGTTTCAAAGCAGTGCTATACCCTTTATAATTTTAGCCGCAGTGGGCTTAATTATCGTTACCGGTGTTTCAATAATCAATATTTCTATGCTAACCTTGAATCAAAAGGAAATTCCAAATGAGCTGCTTGGAAGAGTCAATTCTGTTTGGTCTACCATTTCTACGGGAGCTATTCCTCTGGGACAGATTTTTTTCGGTATGCTGTATGATAAGCTGCCGGGCTATGTACCCGCATTATTTACTTCATTTGTGCTGATTTCAACGGCTATATATTTGATGCTTTCCCTGCCAAAGGAGAAAAAAGAAGAATGTATTACTAGTGAAGCAGATACGTTTGGTACAGTATGAAAAACGAGAGCCATTCAAATTATTGAATGACTCTCGTTTTTACTTAGTATTTACAGGGATGTATCACATTTCAGATAGTTTACTATGAATTCTGCTGTGTCGCCCTTTGTGATTTGTGTTGTCGGGTTAAAATTGGATTCAACGGCAGGTATGATGCCGAATTCTGAAGCCATTACCGCATAGCCCTTATAAGCTGCGGTGAGCTTTGATGCATCCTTGAAGCTTGCTGCGAACATATTGCTTTTCTCTGCAATCACTCCATAACCCATAGCTCTTATTATCATTTTTGCTGCATCTTGTCTTGTTACATAAGCTTCAGGAGCTTTGTCAGCTTCAGTGATTATCTTTCTGCTTATAGCTTCGTCGTAGTAGTCGTCATATCTGTCTTCTGCCTTGGCAACAGGAAGTATATAGTACTCAGGCTGTAATGAGTTCATTAGAAGCATTACGAAATCCTTCTGAAGTATTTTTGAGTCCGGCATAAACTTATCGCTGTCCGGTGCTATAATACCCATTTCAATAAGCAGGTTGATTTCATCCTCTGCTTTGTTGCCTTGTATATCTGTATATTTTTGCTTTTGTACAGGAGTAATAGGCTTACCGTTGTAGTCAAGCATTATGCCGTTATTTGCATCAATCAGTATTGGCATGTTTTCCAGTACATAAGCCAGTTTCAGCTCTCTGCTTTGATAATCGTTAATGTTTTTGAAGTGCTGGATATATTGCAGCTCATACTTAACCTTGCTGAATAATATGCTGTAAGCTCTATCAAGGCTTATAGCCTTATCAGGTGATGGGAAGTCTAAATCCAGCCAGCTTGTATTGAAGGATACTATTTCGCCTGTAGCTTTGTTAACTCCTACAAACAATGAGTTTGAAGGACATGGAACGCCGTTTTCCACTCTTACGAAATTGAAGCTGTAGTTATAGTCGTTTATAGGAGCAAAGCCGTACTGATCCTTGTACTCCTTATACTGGGTTTTGGCAAATTTCTCAGGTTGAATCTTCTTTAAGAATTCTTCTGCAAGCTTCTTTGCCTTATCCTTGTCTATAGAACCTTCCTGCTTGTTTTGATAGTAGGTGCTGTCGTAGATGTTGAAATTCAAAATCTCTTTTGTTACTGCATCAATTTGAACACTCAGATTTCTATATGTGTTATTTTCGGTATCTGAGTATATCCACTCAAGATTCCAGGAAGCGTTTTGCTTATGGTAGCCCGGATATAGGTTTGCTCTCTCAAGCTTCAGCTTGCTGTCGATAGTAATAAACTGTCTTGCAGCTTGCTCTGCCTCAGCTTTTGTTATATACTTGCTGCTCTTATCCAATTCGGACTGTTCTTCCGGAGTTATTGCTACAGCTTCAGAGAAGCTTACTGCCCTTTCGTCCTTAGCTGCTTCTAAAGGTCTTATAATAAAGCTGTTCAGTGGTTCGCCGGTTACAGCATCTATAGGCATATTTCCGTTTTTCAGGGTATAGGCAAGTATAACCTTTGGTTCATCGTTTTGATTACCGTATGCCAGACTGTAAGTCAGCTCTAAACCGAGCTTTTGTTTGAAAAGCTGTCTTGCCTTTAATACGCTGAAGGCTTCTGATTTGGAAGGCAGGCTTCCTTTTGTCCATGCAACATCAAAGCTTCTCAACTTCAAAGTATTTTTATCAATCTGTACATTAATGTGGTCTGATATAACATCTATACCGTCATATACTCTTCTGAAGGTGAAAAGGTAAGTATCGGCATATTTGCTATAGTAGTCATCATTGGCTTCTTCCAGTCTGGTTTCCTTGAACTTATCCCCTTGAAGCTTGGCAGCCAGGTCCTGTGCGACCTTTAGGGCTTCTGCCTTTGTATGCTTTGGTATTTTGCTCTGGGGCTGTTCATAGGATGACCACCAGCTTACATTTGTAATTTCGCCTGTATTAGCATCTACTGATACATATATATACTCATTATTTGCTTTTGATTTGCTCCAATTGAGATTCCACATATTATTGCCGTTTTGGTCTTCATTGTAGCTGCTGTTGAATTCAAAGCCCTCTGTATCTATTCCTAAGGAGCTTTTTGCAATTTCTATGGCCTGTTTTAGAGTAATTGCAGTCTTTTCTTCTGCAAAGGCAACGCCTGAGAACTGAAATACACTTGTCATTAGTATAAAGGCTGTGAGTAATGCTATTAATTTCTTCATATTAATCCCCTTTCAGTGTTTTACCATTATGACTTATCCGTCTGTAGTAATTGTTCCCAAAACTAGAAAATTATTTTGAAGCCTCTTCAGTCTTGCTTGAATGCTTAATAAGCTCGTTCAGTTGATAGAATTCCTGAGGGGTCAGATACCTCCAAGCTCCTGTAGGCAGGTCGCCAAGGAGGATGTTCATAATCCTTATCCTTTCCAGCTTGAGTACATGGTAGCCCAAGGCTTCACACATTCTGCGTATTTGTCTGTTCATGCCCTCCGTCAGGATTATTTTAAAGGTGAATTTGGTTAGCTGCTCGACCTTGCATTTCTTAGTGACGGTGCCAAGAATTCTGACACCCTTTGCCATACCCGCAATAAAGCCTTGGGTAATAGGCTTATCAACTCTTACTATATATTCCTTCTCATGATTGTTGCCCGCTCTTAAAATCTTGTTTACTATATCCCCGTCACTGGTCAGCAGGATTAAGCCTTCAGAGTCCTTATCCAGCCTTCCGACAGGGAAAATGCGCTTGGGATAGTTCATAAAGTCCACTATATTGTCCCGTTCTCTTCTGTCTGTAGTGCTTACTATGCCGACGGGCTTATTCAGGGCTATATAAACGAAAGCTTCCTTTGGCTTAAGAGGCTTACCGTCTATGGTGACTGTATCTGCCGCTGTCACAACGCTTCCTATCTGAGCTGTCTCGCCGTTTATTTTGACTCGTTTCTGGTCTATAAGCCTATCTGCCTCACGACGGGAGCATATGCCTTTTTCACTTATGAATTTATTTATCCTCATTGCATTTGATACCTTTTCATGATTTTCTTTCTTCATATGTATTATTACCTCATATAAGCAATTTTCTACTAATTAGTTTAAATTTTTTATGAGAAATTAGCAACAAAAGTTTGAAATTGGATAGCAATGGTCTTGAACCATGAAAAATAATGAGTATAAAAATCCGTCTCCAGAAAAAAAATAACGGTGGAGGTGTTATTATGACATTTAACTTAACACAAAAGGAAAGAATGCTTTTGCAGGATCAAAAGACCCATGAAGAAGTATGTATAAAGAAATACAACGACTATGCAAATAAGGCACAAGCTTCACAACTGAAACAGCTCTTTAACAGCTATGCTTCACAGGAACAGCAGCACTTGAATACAATTAACCAAATACTCAGCGGTCAGGTGCCGGCAATGAATCAACAAGGTCAACAAGGACAACAAAACCAGCAAGGACAACAAAACCAGCAAGGACAACAAAACCAGCAAGGACAACAAAACCAGCAAGGACAGCAGGGAATGCAAAGCGGCATGAGCGGACAGCAGACAATGTCACAGGGCAGCAGCCAAAATTCTAATGATAAAGCCTTATGTGATGATTTGCTGATGACAGAGAAGTACGTATCAGGTGCTTATGATACAGCTATATTTGAAATGACAGATAAAAATGTACGTCAAGCTTTGAATCATATTCAAAAAGAAGAGCAGCAGCATGGGGAAGGCATCTTCAACTATATGAAAAACAACGGAATGTACAATATGCAATAACAACTGAATAAACAAATATATAAATCCCGCCTTTTAGTGTGGGATTTATTTTTTATTAAAGCCTCATTATGTTACCATGTGGTGCATATATCGGCAAATAATGGTAATAATTTTAATGTGGAATATTGCTGCAAAACAAGCACTGGAGGCATGCATATGAAGAAGAATACTACAAAGCAAAAGACATCGCTAAAGCTTGCAGGAGATGAGAAAACACCTCTTGAGATTTACAGCATTATACTAAAGGGGGTAGTGTGCACCTTAGAGAGTCTCTTCTTAAAGTACTATGTCACAGATAATATAGAGGCGCTTATGAAATATGTAAATAATAAGAAGATAATTAGTGCAGATACATATAAGAAGCTGCTATCCGAAGCCAAGGACTTTTATGCAGTTATAATATGCGCGATTTTCATAAATCCTATAAAGGAATATACTAAGAATTTCAAGCAGACAGAAATCAGCAGAAAAAAGAAAAATGAGCTTTTTTTGAAGCTTCAGGAGGAGCTGTTTGAGTTTTTTGCAGACTGGCTTTGCCACATTGAGCTGGACCCTCTGCTTTTTTGCAGATTGGCTGAAGCATACGACAAGCAGTTCAATATGCAGCTCTACATAGCGCAGCAGAACTGCCGCAGCATGACTGAGCTGGAAAACCGGGTGATAAAGCTTCAGGTAATAGAGGTAACCACAATCTATCTGATTGAGCAGGTTGCAGTACAGCTGGGCTTGGCTGGGCTGGACTATATTGATTATTATAAAAATATTGACTTCAATAATAAGGAGACGACAGACGAGGCGAACTGTATCGATACAATTGTATAGAATTTTGTCTTTCTGAGCGTCCAAAGCTCCTTTGGATATTGTGCAAGAATCTCCCATGAATATAATGATATTAGAGAGTGAAACATTCAAGGGGGATAAATATGGAATATAAAAATTCAGCAGCTACAAAAACATCAAAGAGAGTTAGAGAAATGGTTCAAATAGCCCTTATGACAGCAATAACTTATTTGTCGGTAAGTTATCTGAATATACCATATGGCAGCGGCGGAGTAGTTCATCTGGGAGATAGCATCATACTGATTTCGGCAATACTTCTGGGAACCAGAACAGCTGTAATATCCGGTGCAGTTGGTATGACAATGTTTGATGCTTTTTCACAATATGCCTACTATGCACCCTATACCTTTGTAATAAAGGCAGTTATGGCATTGATTATAGGGCTTATAGCAAACAGCGGCAATTCCAAAGGAAACAACACTATAAAGAATTTTATCGGTATGGTATTGGCAGCTGCTTGGGGTGTGGCAGGCTATTTCGGAGCGGAAGCAATAATGTATCAAAACATTTATACTGCATCAGTCAATGTTCTCGGTAATGTAATTCAGGTGACAGCAAGCATTGCAATTGCATCAGTGCTCTTGCCTGCACTAAAAAGAACAAGATATTTTGAAAATAGATAAATAGTTTTGTACGAAATGTATATATAAATCGAATTTAGAAGGTCGACCTTAAGGTCGGCTTTTTTTTTTCGCAAATACCGGAAAACCTCAATTGTTACAAAGATGTAATTCCAAAGAGGTTTACATAATGTTATAATGTTTGTTGGAGGGGTGGATTATATGAAAAGAAATAAGACAAGCATTATTGCAGGTGTTCTAATTTTAGCAATGCTTATAGGCGTTTTCGGCTTTGTCGGACCGCTGTATGCTGAGTTTTCTTCCTTGGACAAGCTTGAGCAGAATGAGAGGCTTATAAGCATCAAGGATAATAGCTATGTATACAGTGACATATCAACCCATTGGGCAAAAGATGGCATATTGAAGCTTAGCTATATGGAAATTTTGGAGGGCTTCCCGGACGGAAGTATGAGGCCTGACAGAACCCTGACAAGAGAAGAGTTTATTGTAATGCTGGTTAGAGCTATTGATCTGCCTTTGGCAGATACCAATGCACAGAGCTATCAAGATGTTGAGCTGACCCGTTGGAGCAGTAAATACATAGCTGCGGCAAAAAGTAAGGGCTTGCTGGACATATACAGCCAGAGCATGATGTATCCGGCAAAAACAATTACTAGGGAAGAAATGGCGGTTATTGCAGCAAATGTTGTGAAGAATGTACCAATATCAAGGCCAAGCAGAAGCTTCATTGATATAAGTGCATCGTACAAGTACAATGACAGCATCAATATAGTTACTTCGCTGGGTATCATAATGGGTATGCCTGACGGAAGCTTCAAGCCCTATAAGAGCTCTACCAGAGCACAGGCAGCCGTAGTTATCCAGAGAATACTGGATTTGAAAAGCCCTGATAGCAATGTTGAAAACAACCAATTGATTG